>JASMAO010000078.1 GCA_030754315.1 SAR202 cluster bacterium | reverse complement strand
CCTTGCCCGGTTGCTAAATTCACGGCCGTCTTTATCGATTCCAGCATGCTTTGGTGGTTTGCGATCCCCTTGCCGGCTATGTCAAATGCAGTGCCGTGATCCACTGAGGTTCTAATAAACGGGAGTCCCAGATTTACGCTTATGCTACCGGCCCAGTCATGCACTTTGATTGGGATGTGGCCTTGGTCGTGGTACATTGCCAGCACAACATCAAATTTGCCGTCTATGGCTTGGTTGAACACCGTGTCTGGCGGGATTGGTCCGGTTGCGTCTATGCTATCGGCGCGAGCGGCTTCGATTGAGGGCTTTATCTGCCTTTGTTCCTCGTCTCCAAGCAGTCCTCCATCGCTGGCATGGGGATTCAGAGCAGCGACTCCTATTTTTGGTGCGTCAAATCCCCATCGGCGAAAATATTCGTCAGTGAGTTTTATCTTAGCAAGGACGTTTTCTACTGTTACGTAGTCGCAAGCAACTCTGAGAGAACGATGGGTAGTCAAATGGACGACTCTCAATGTCTTTGCTATCAGCATGGTTGCGACCTCTTTCACTCCGCTCTGCCTCTGGAAAATCTCCATGTGGCCGATGTCTTTGTATCCTGCGAGGCTCGCTGCTTCTTTGTTGATGGGAGCAGTGACTATGGCCTGGACCTTGCCTGATGTTGCCAGTTCCCCCGCTCTCAAAACCCATTCCACAGCGGCTCGACCGGAGGACTCAGATAACTCCCCTTGACGTACGTTGTCGTAGTCCAAATTTTCTAAATCTAGCACGTCCACAGTGCGAGGATCGCCACGAAGGTCATCTAATGAATGAACCACATTGGTCTTTGCGATTGCCCCGGCGGTTCCTAGCGCATCGTTTATGGCAGCCGCATTTCCGATTACGAACGGCCTACACCTGTCATAGATTTGGCTTTCCATCAACGCTTTGGCTGTAACCTCAGGCCCAACCCCTGCCGGGTCTCCCATAGTAATCGCTATATACGGTTTGTTGTTTTTCATGGTCATCAACGTGTTTTTAGCAACGGTTGGATTGGTTTGTCTATGTTGGAATTAAACGGGTCACTGAAGGTCGAGCTATCTTCTTTTGGATTATACGTTTCCGTCTACCTAAAACCGAGAGGGTATAGACTTATTGCGAGGTCCACAAAGGTAATCTTACGATCATCTACATCAGACTTGGCAGAATGAAGTTTTTCACATGACTATCTTTCCGGTGAAAAATCCTGTTGGCTTTACTACTCGCATTTGTTGTACCCACATTCAGTACATCGGATGCATCCTTCTTGATGGGCGAGGTATCCACCGCATTCGGGACAGCGAGAGCCTACAGGTATTTGGTGGCCGTTGGTTCCATTCGTTGCCTTTGGTTCTGTAGTTGGTTCTGTTGAGAACAAACCCAACTGTGAACTTTCTGCCACGACCGCGTCTTCGGGAGAATCGATGCCTGAGATATGGCGACTGAGAACCAGGCTCACAGCGTCTGGCACTGATCGTATCAAGGTACCGCCATCCCACGTAGGCGCATCCGTGATGCCCTTCAGATGTTTAATTATCTCATTAGGGTGGACTCCGGCTCTCAATGCCATAGTAATGAGCCTAGTAATCGCTTCCAAATGAGCCGATTCGGTGCTGCCGGCCTTGCCAAGTGCAGCGAATACCTCGAATGGCAATCCGTCCTCGTCATAGTTAATAGTAACGAATAGATTGCCGTGAGCGGTACGGACTCGTTCGGTCACCCCGGTAACAACAGACGGACGGTGACGTTCGAGCAGCAAATCGGGGGATTCTGTACTCTGTGTGGCTGAATCCGACTGACTATCTGATGAACCTTTGGTTAGTACTTCTACTTCTCTACTTCCAGCTCGGTATACGGTGATGCCTTTACAGGCTAATTCCCATGCCAACATGTAGGCGCTACGCACGTCATCACGTGTCGCGCTGTTTGGGAAGTTGATTGTTTTGGATATCGCGGAATCTACGTTCTCTTGGAATACTGCTTGCATTCGCACGTGCATCTCGGGTGAGATATCCGATGATGTGACGAAAACTTTTTTGACATCATCAGGGACATCATCTCGGTTCTGCAACGAGCCGCCATCAGCCAGGTAATTCATCAGATCCTGGCTATAGAAACCACCGTCTCTAGCGGCTTTCTCGAATTCTTCGTTAATGTACAGTAGGCTTTCCCCACCCAGTATGTTGTGTTTGTGGTAGCACAAGGCGAACAAGGGCTCGATACCGCTTGAGCATCCCGCTATCATCGAAATAGTTCCCGTTGGAGCAACTGTGAGTCTGCATGCGTTGCGCATTTGGGGACCTTCCGGTGTGTCGTATATGCTGCCCTGGTATGCTGGGAAATTTCCTCGGACTTTGGCCAATTCCGTGGACATGTCATCAGCCTGTTCACGGACAAACTGCATCACCTTCTGTCCTAGGTCTAACCCCTCGTCTGAATCGTATGGAATTTTAAGCCGAGTGAGCAGATCAGCGAAGCCCATTACGCCCAGCCCAGTTTTCCGCGTGGAATGAGTCATCTCGTAGATCTTTTGTACGGAGTAGGAATTGGCGTCGATGACGTTGTCGAGAAATCTCGTTGCCGTGCGAGCGACCCTGCCGAGTTGATCCCAATCAATTTCGAGATCCCCCTCGCGATCGGTTAGAAATTCAGCCAGGTTGATCGAACCCAGGTTGCATGACTCATAGGGCAACAATGGCTGTTCCCCACAAGGATTGGTTGCGGTCATACGTCCTAGATTAGGAGTGGGATTTTTGTGATTTACCCAGTCTAAGAAGATAAGTCCAGGTTCTCCATTGCGCCAGGCCCCTTCAATAATCTTGTCGAAGATTTCACGTGCGTTGAGTCTGCTAACCTCGACCATAGGTGAATTGGCGTCGCTCGGATCCTTTCTGGCCAGAAGGGGGTAATCGGTATCCGCTTTGACAGCGTTCATGAATTCGTGGCTTGCGCCGACGGAGATGTTGAAATTATGGATTTCCCCCTCCTCGTGTTTAGAGCTGATGAAATCCAAGATGTCTGGGTGGTGCACGTCCATCACTGCCATATTGGCACCGTCTCGCTTACCCCCCTGTGTTACAAGTTTGGAAACTGATGATAAGTGCCTCAAAACTGCCACTGGTCCACAGGCGTTACCATGCGTAGTTGTGATGTGTGAACCTTTCGATCGGATGGGCGAAAGGGCGAAGCCCGTGCCCCCTCCGAACTTCTGGACCATAGCCATTTCTTTGGCGGTGGTCATGATTCCTTCCATAGTGTCTTCTAGGCCCATTACGAAGCATGCCGATAGTGTGCCCGTGCCTTCACCGTTGTCTTGATGTATACCAGCATTCATCAGCGTGGGAGAGTTGGGTACAAACTCTAGGCTGGCCATGATATTGTAGAAGTCGGCTTCTGCTTCGGCGCGATCTTCCTCCGTGCCGTAGAGCAACTCGGGATCAGCTATAGCGTGAGCGACCCGACGAACCATCTCCTCTGGTGTTTCTATGACCTCACCAGAGCGGTTCTTTTTAAGGTACCTCTTCTCTAAGACGATACGGGCGTTGTCGGTGAGGGTAATGTGCCCCGTGTTCGAATCATCAGCTAAAGCCGTCGGCCGGTTCTGGTCGCTCTGCATCTCGCAACTCCTGTATCTGGGTTTGCCTGGAACTCTACTCTGAATGGTTACAAAGCAGAGGCACTAGTATACGCACAAATGTTCTTAAACTCCACTCCAGCGTTAGTGAAACCATGGGGATATTCACCGGGTGCCTGATTATGACGTTTTAGGTGGCCGCCTGCGGCGTCTGCGAGGTGGGGGAAGTATTTCACGGTCCTCGAGGAAGGATAGTTGATTGCTGGGGACACCAATTGGTTCCACCGGTTCCAACAACGCATCGATCTCTTCCTTGAACGTTTCGATGTCCCTAAAGTCTCGATACACGCTCGCAAATCTTATGTAAGCTACTCTATCAACGTCTTTGAGCTTACTCATTACCATTTCTCCGATGACCTTTGAAGCAATCTCAGGCTTGCCTGAGTCTGCCAATTCTGACTCGATCTCCTGCATAACTTTTTCCACCATGCCCACAGGTAGTGGCCGTTTGGCACAGGCTTTGAGCAGGCTTGCCCAGAGTTTCTCTCGTTGGAATTCTTCACGCCTTTCATCTACCTTAATTACAAGGAGTGCCCTACTTTGGATTAGCTCGTATGTTGTGAACCTTAAACTGCACATAATGCACTCACGACGTCGTCTGATTCCGTCTCCTGAGTCCCTTGAATCAATTACCTTCGACTCGGAGTGATTGCAGAAAGGACAGTACATTTTCTCGAAAAACCCCTCAGTCAGCAAAGAAATTGGCCACTCCGTCCCAGGAGTGGCCAGCACAACCCGTCGTATGACTAGCAGACGGTACCACCACATATTGAGTGGTGTCAAGGCGGGTTTTACAGGAAAACAGCCAATATATTAGAAAAATCTTGTTAATTGGACAGGACTCAGGATACAGAGCGGAAAATGCATTGTCGATGGAACTGATTCGATTAGAATCTTAGACAGGGTTTACCAAGATATCTTCGGGTGAACTCGACTAGTATATATTACTTGGGTTAACTGTTTTGATATTGGTCTGAAGCGGCAGAAATGGTTTGTTCACAGCATCCTGAGTGGGAACTTGGGAAAAATAAAATAGGGCCCCCGGAAAATATAAAGGCCAGCATATAAATTGGCGGGTGAAGTGATGTATGTTTTTCGCTGAAGTTGCTGTCGATGCGCCTGTGGGACACGATCGGACTTTTACCTACTCCGTGCCTAATGGTCTTGACCTTCGGCCGGGACATCTCGTGCGGGTGCCTTTCGGACCCAGACGTATACAGGGAATCGTTACTGCACTAACCGAACACTCACAGATCATGGAAACGCGTGACGTCTTGGGATTTGTTTTTGAGGATGAGGTACTCGATGAAACAGGCCTGATTTTAGCTCAGTGGATCAGCGAATATTATATGTGCTCGCGATTCGAGGCCGCGGTAGCCATGCTGCCGCCGGGTGGGCGCATTCGACCGCGCACTTACTATGCTTCAAAGGAGGGACAGGTAGTAAAGGTAGAGGAAATGAATGCCTTACAAACGCGTATCGCAGATTATATCAACAAACACGGACGTATTTCAGAAGATAGGCTTGTTAGGTTGTTGGGTGAAGCCGCACGAACCTCAGTCAAAACCCTTGTGCGTCGAGGTCTGGTTGATCGTACGTATGGGTCATTAGAACCAACCGTTCGGACAAAGTTACGCAAATTTGTAACATTATCACCCGAATCAGCTTCACATGGGCACGATATGGTTTCATTTTTGGAATCACGCTCTCTTAAGCAGGCCTCCCTACTCAGACGTTTATTAAATGAAAGGGCTCCCATTTTACTTGCCACGGTGAACAAGGAATTTGGGTCCTCAGCGGTTAACAAGTTGGTTGAGAGAGGACTGATTCATAAAACGGAAAAATCAGTAGATCGGGATCCGCTCCGAGGAAAGATCTTTCCGCAGGCTTTGCCATTTGATCTCACTGATGCGCAGGCGATAGCTGCATCGTCCATACGCGCAACCATGGATTCTCCCGACTCCGGATCAAAGTATTTTCTTCTCAATGGAGTTACTGGTAGTGGTAAAACGGAGGTCTATTTAGATGCGACTGGACACTGCCTTGCTTCCGGTAAGAGGGTTATTGTTACGGTTCCAGAAATTGCTTTAACCCATCAGACCATTGAACGCTTCGCGGTTCGATTTCCCGGCAAGGTCGCCATTCTTCACAGTGGCCTTTCCCGAGGCCAACGGTTTGACCAATGGTGGAGAATTAGACGTGGCGAGTACTCGATAGTAATAGGTTCTAGGAGTGCGGTATTTGCGCCACAACCGGATCTTGGTCTTATTGTTATGGATGAGGAACACGAATGGACGTACAAACAACACGACGTTGATCCAAGATATCACGCTCGTGACGTGACACGGAAACTCGCCGCCGTTACTGGCGCAACTGTTGTTGCTGGAAGTGCCTCTCCAGATGTCTGTTCTTACTATGCAGCTGCCAATGGCCGTTCCCGCCTTCTAAGCCTGCCAAAACGAGTTGGTACTCCAAGCGCTTCTGGTGCATCCGGCCTTGCAGCGGTGACCATTGTGGATATGCGTAAGGAACTACGTGAAGGTAACAGACTAATCTTCAGTAGGTCCTTAATGAAAAAGATGGGACCCACTTTGGATGCAGGTGAACAAGCAATTCTTTTCCTCAATCGGAGAGGTTCGGCGGCCCATCTTCAGTGTCGTAATTGTGGTTTGGGGTTGAGGTGTCGACGATGTGATGTCGGGCTTACTTTTCACAATGATCCCTCACGACTTGTTTGCCACTGGTGTGGAGAGCGTCGAAGGCCTCCTGCAAAGTGTCCTAGGTGCGCCTCGGCTAAGCTTAGTTACTACGGTATCGGTACCCAGGCAGTGGTTGATGAGGTTACTAAGCATTTCCCAATGGCAAAGGTTTTACGATGGGATCGTGATTCCACTAAGAGCCGGGGGATGGATGAGGATATTCTGGAGCGTTTTAAGACGGGACAGGCTCAGGTACTTGTCGGGACTCAAATGATAGCCAAAGGTCTCCATTTCCCGTCAGTGACCCTAGTAGGAGTAATCATGGCTGATTTGGGACTTAACGCACCCGACTACCAGGCTGGTGAAAGAACATTTCAAATATTGTGCCAGGTTGCTGGAAGAGCTGGGCGAGGAAGGAGTGATGGGGATGTTGTTGTCCAAACGTATCAGCCTGATAACTATGCCATAAAGGCGGCGGCTTCTCAAAACTACGATTTTTTCTATCCACAAGAGATCGCCTTCCGGCGAGAGCAAAACAACCCTCCATTCAGCCGTTTAATACGGTTACTCTACTCAAATATAAATCGTGCGGCTGCGGAAAGCGAGGCGGCTCGTTGGTCTGAGTTAATAAACCTTGAGCGTGACGCTTGGGGATTCTCCAACGTGGAAATGATGGGGCCCACACCCGCACATCCTCAGCGTCTTCGGGGCCGATATAGGTGGCAGATTGTACTGAGGGGAGCCAATCCTCGCGTACTTCTTGACAAGTTGACCATTCCAAATGGCTGGACTGTTGATGTAGATCCCGTCGGCTCATCCTAGACGCCGAACCTGTCGGCCAAAGAGAATCGAGGCGAGCGAGGATGGTACCAAGACGGCATACATCCCCTCATGATGGAGAGGAAGTTGAGCCGATCCTGTCTGGTTACTGTATGACTGGGGGGGATTCGAAGGTCCATCTACGGTAAGCGTATGGGCTTGAAAATCCTAGCTGCGACGCTCTTTGATCCTTGCTTGGCGTCCCGACCGGCCTCGAAGGTAATTAAGGCGTGCCCTACGTACCTTTCCTCTGCGAACTGTCTTTAGTGACTCTACCATCGGGGAATGGATAAGAAACGTACGCTCGACACCTACCTCTTGAGAAACACGCCGCACTGTGAAAGTTGCCCCGGACCCGCTACCACGCCTCCGAATTACGACGCCCTCAAAGATCTGGGTACGCTGGCGATCTCCTTCGGTGACTCGAGTGCTTACTCTAACTGTATCGCCAGGCCCAAACTCTTCTATTTCAGGGTTTGGTACGATGTCTATAAGTTGATATGCTTCCACGATCGTGTCCTGCTTCTGTGTGAAGTTTAAATCTTGTGTCTTCATATTCTAGCTCTTACAAAGACGGCACTGCAAGGCGGTAACGCGGTGTATATTGCCGAACTAGATGCCGCCCCTACCAGCCGACCGCATACCCGATGCTGCCTTTGGGGGATGCAGCGCCAAGGATCACACCTCGCTTTTGATCGTACCGAATTGCTAACACTTTGCCGTTGGCCCATGGGCCGGTCAGTTCCACTTCGTGACCTCGGGCTTCCAACCCGGCGACAATCTCCGTAGGAATACGGCTTTCTGCCACCAGCCTACCAGGGAATGCCTCACGTGGGTAGAAGGAGGATGGGAAATGAACGCTGTGGATGGTTGGTTCATCTAGAGCTTCCTGAAGGTTCATTCCAAAATCTACGTAATTGAGCAGGAATTGAAGTGTCCATTGGTCCTGCCCATCACCACCAGGTGTGCCAAATACCATGAATGGTTTTCCATTTTGGGTCACTAACGAGGGCGTTAATGTTGCTCTTGGTCTTTTTCGTGGCGCTAGCGCGTTGGGACGGTTCGGATTCAGGAAAAACATCTGGCCTCTGGTGCCCATTGGGAATCCAAGACCTTTTACAACCGGAGAGGTTCCTATCCAGCCGCCGCTGGGTGTGGACGAAACCATATTGCCCTCGCTGTCAACAGCGTCTAAGTGTGTAGTGTCCCCCATGTGGGCGTGCCCCAGACCCAAGTCCTGTATCTCGCGGGCATCTATTCCCAGGGCGAGTCTATTATCTTCAGCTACTGGTACGGTGGCGTATTTGGGTATCCCACTACCGATGTTGCCGGGTCGTAACTCTAAGGAAGCTTGGCCACTAATGAGGTCGCGTCGGCCTGCCGAGTAGGTTTCCGATAGTAGAACGTCAAGTGGTACTTTATCGAACAGAGGATCGCCATAGTAGGCCTCCCGGTCTGCAAATGCTAGTTTTGCTGACTCAGTTAGCGTATGAAGGTAATCAACCGAATTATGGCCTAATTTTTTCAGATCATAGCCTTCTAGTATGGCTAATTGTTGTAAAAAGACAGGACCTTGGGTCCAAGAATCGCACTTCGAAACGTCGAGGCCACGGTAGTTGTAAGTGACGGGTTCTTCAATCTCCGCATGCCAATTTGACATGTCGGATGGTGAAAGGAGGCCGGAGTGTGCAGTACCACTGGCGTCTTCAACGGGGGTTTTGCGAATGAATTCGATTATTGTATCGGCGATACGGCCTGTATAGAAAGTATCTCTAGCAGCTTTTATACCTGCATTCCTGCCTTTGCCAAGGGCCTTGGATTCCGCGCTACACATCATTTTCAACATCTCTGCGAAGTCAGGATTTCGGAGTATATCGCCTACTTCGGGCACTTGTTGTTGGGGGAGATACACGTTGCCGGTTGTGGGGTACAGTTCTAAGTATTTGGTTTTGTTAGATACTAGAGAGTCGTGCAACCCTTGGTATACCGGGAAACCTTCTTCAGCAAGATGAATGGCTGGTTTAAGGATTTGGGAGAAGCTCATAGTGCCAAATCTGGAAAGTGCTAATGCCCAAGTGTCCACGACTGCAGGAACGGTTATTGGCAGATAGCCGTCTCCAGGAATTAGGTCTATTTTGTTTCTTCTACACCAGTCGATGGAGAATTCACTAGGTGCCCAACCCACCCCGCTAATCGCGTATGTTTTTTTGTCCCTCGCTGAATAGATCAGGGTTGGGACCTCGCCACCAATGCCGCAACTTTGAGGCTCCAAGAGATTGAGGCAAATGCACATTGATGCTGCCGCGTCTATGGCGTTTCCTCCTTGCTCCATCATCTGAAAACCTGCTGCCGCTGCCAGGTAGTGGCCCGCGGTTACGATGCCCCTTGTACCCATTACTACGGGCCGAGTGGTAAATCTTGACATTCCAGACTGCGTCCCGTGGCTCATAAACGACTCCTTCTATGGTTGGATGCCCTAGTTCTCACTATGGCGAATTATATTCACACAGTTTAACTGAGTCGGCAAGGCGGGAGTGTGATAGGTGTATCGAGGGACCTAAATGATTCATCGTATCCTCAGTTCGAAGGGACTTATAATCACCTCAGCTAGCTAAGCGAGGATGCTAAAGGGAGATAAGGGGTTACTATGAGACAGGGATATTTCCCAGGGAGGGTCAATTTTAGGGTTCCTGCCTATTAGGGAGATGGTTAAAGGAGTTGTCTGTTACTGTTTGGATTAGGAATAGAAAGAGGCGGCTCCTCATTTAGACAAGCGCCGCCTCTCTTTATTCTATCTTTATTCTAAATTCGTACTAGGACCCACCAACCACTGCCTCGCGACTACCATTGGAGCCATACTCGGCTATCCTACGTAAGAACGGAGGTAGATCGAGTACCGATGGGTCTTTGGCCAGAGCGGCATTCAGGATGTCTTGCATAGCACTATCTACATCGGCTATGTTCTCTGAAGTCGGGAAACCAGTGGCTATCACGGTTAACTTTATCTCGTTCTCCATCTTCATATCCGTAGTCATTCCGAATATGATGTTGGCCTCTGGGTCTACGACTCTCTGTATCACTTCAGACGCTTCGTGGAGTTCGGACAGCTTCATGTCGCTGCCACCTGTGATGTTGAATAGGACCCCCCTGGCGCCTTCGATTGATACGTCGAGCAGGGGATTCGAAATGGCCTGATGGGCTGCGTCTCGGGCGCGGTCTTCACCCACACCCCATCCAATAGACATCCAAGCGGGTCCTGCGTCGCGCATAACCGCCTCTACGTCGGCGAAATCGAGGTTAATTGCGCCGGCTGTCGTTACTAGTTCCGCGATTGATTGAACTCCAAGACGTAATACGTTATCCGCCATTTTGAACGCGTTTTCTGCGGTGATCTCTTCTTCGCAAATCGTGTGCAACCGCTCGTTGGGAATAACCAGAACCGTGTCAACGGCCTGCTTCAACTCGGTGATTCCCTCTTCAGCGGCGCGACGACGATGGCTTCCTTCAAAAGCGAAAGGTGTTGTTACGACTCCCACTGTCAAGGCGCCTGTGTCTTTGACGATTTGGGCGACCACTGGGGCTGCGCCGGTTCCGGTCCCGCCGCCCATACCCGCTGCGACAAAAACCATATCGGCGTCCCGAATGGATTCCATTATCTCGTCACGGCTTTCTTCCGCAGCGCGTTTCCCTAGCTCAGGGTTACCGCCTACACCCTTACCTCGGGTAAGTTGGTCGCCTATACTCATACGCATTGGCACATCACACTCAAGCAATGCCTGGGTGTCTGTATTGACTATTATGTATTCGATGCCCGGGATTCGTTCTCTGAACATGCGTGCGACCGCGTTCGACCCTCCTCCGCCCACTCCCAACACCTTAATGTTTGCTGCGCTTGTCATTTCTTCGCCGTTTGTGACCATCTAACTCCTCACTTTCCTTCCTGAGACAACTGCCATTGGATTGAAAAACATTCTCAACATTGACCAAAGGGACCCTGATCGAACCTTGCGATTTAAGAAGGACATAGCTTTGTGGGTCCGTGCGATTGATGGTGATATTTCTGGTTGTGCCGCGGACCAAAGTAGAATCCCGACACCGGTGGCGTATGAAGGGTGACTCAATTCGGCTGGCATAGACCATTTCTCCTCGGGACGTCCATGGCGCACACGTATATTGAGTTTTCTTTGCATTAAATCTGCTAGACCTGGAAGGTTGGATGCACCTCCTGTGAGGGCTATTCCGACACCAGCCCTATCTGCAAGACCAGATTCGGCTATCTTCATTCCAACCATCTGGATTAATTCCAGAGCACGTTCTCTCGTTAGGCGGCAAATGTCGGGAGGCCTCAGTTCGATGTCAACTTCGTTATCTATAACGGGTAGTTTAAGGCGAACTGCTCCAGTTCCAGTTGGTATCTCGGTATTTCCGTGGGATAGTTTGGCTTCTTCTGCAGCTTCGAAATGAGTGTTGAATGTTACGGCAATGTCGTTAGTGAACTGATATCCACCGACCGGTATCACTCCGGTATAACAAATACGCCCATCTTTGAACCCGACAACGTCTGTTGTTCCTCCGCCGATGTCTACGACTATAACCCCCCGGCGCTTTTCGTCAGGCTGCAAAATTGCTATTCCACACGCCAGTGGTTCAAGGACAAGACCATCGATCTTTATGCCGGCATTTTCGATTGACATGGTGAGCTTGTTAACGTATGCCGAACTAGCGGTGACATGGTGCGTGTCGACTGAAACATTGTTGCTGTGCATGCCTCTTGGGTTACGGATACCTCGTTCCCCGTCAATGGTATAAGTCATCGTCAGAGCATGTAGGGGTGTTCTTCCCGGATCACCATTAGTGTTTTCGGTCGGTTGGCGGTTCAACTCGGCTGTCGTAATGACACCAAGGTTGCCGGCGGACACCTGGCTCCTCCTGTTTTCGAAAGATACGTGAGATCCAGTGATTCCAACATAAGCGGATTTGATTTCAAGCCCGGTGGATGCTTCTATCTGCTGAACGGACTTTTTTACCGCGTCGGCTGTTGCGTTCACATCGTGGACGTTCCCTTTACGCAGCCCGTCGCAAGGGACAGTACTGTAGGCTACTACTTCCATGTTGTTGGTAGGAGACACTTGACCCACTATGGTGCACACTTTAGTTGTGCCGACGTCAATAGCGGTGACTTGTTTCACGTCAACTGCGTTTTTTGCGATTCTAGGGTCCGCTACCCAAATAGCTGGTGTACTAATTGTCATCTCTGTATTACCCCCGATATCTTCATGTCCCCTTTATCGTCTGGTGATCGCGTACCTAGTCGTTCAGCAACTCTCAACCGAGCGCTTCGGCTTCTGGGATTTTCTCGGATCTCCTCCGCGGTGGGTCTTTTGACTCTCCGGTCAATGAGGCGCAGCGTCGCGGAATGGTTACAGGCGCATTCCGGTACCTCGGTCGAGCAAATACAGCTTGACGATTCACGTCGGAACCACTGTTTAACTATCCGATCTTCGAGAGAGTGATAACTGATTGCTACGAGTCTTCCTCCTGGGGCCAAGACTCTGGTAGCTTGCTCCAGTCCCATTTTGATGTTGCCGGTCTCCCCATTGACTGCCATACGAATTGCCTGAAATGTCTTGGTGGCCGGGTTTATCCTTCTAGGACTTCTCTTGGCTGATCTGGCCGCGACCTTTGCGAGATCGGCTGTCGTAGTGATTGGCCTGGCCCCTACGATCCCTCTTGCTACTTGTTTGGCTCGTGGCTCCTCCCCATACTCTTTTAGCAGTGAGGCCAACTCTGCTTCTTTCCACCTGTTGACAACGTCCGATGCTGACATTTTCTGTTCGCCATTGAATCGCATATCTAGGGGTCCTTCCCTGCTGAAACTGAACCCTCTTTTTGCTGTTTCTAATTGCAATGACGAAACTCCTAAATCGAATAACACACCGTCTACCAGTCCCAAACCTTTGATTAACGTCAGTGATTCTATTTCCGCGAATGTACCTTTGATTAGATCAACCCTGTCGCCGTACTGTCTCAGCCTGGTATTCGCAACCTCGAGCGCTTCGCTATCTAGATCTATGCCTAGGAGACGGGCGGTGTGGTTGGTTGTCCCAAGTAAGGCGTCGGCGTGTCCTCCTTCTCCTACGGTGCAGTCAATATATTGTCCGCCTGATCGTACCTTAAGCGCTTCAAGAGTCTCCTCGACCATCACCGGCTTATGACGAACGTTTAACATCCGTGTTGCCTCGTCTTAACCGGCGAGAGCATTATGCCCGAGCTTAGACTTGGGTTCC
The DNA here is from genome assembly GCA_030754315.1 of SAR202 cluster bacterium. Classification (GTDB taxonomy): domain Bacteria; phylum Chloroflexota; class Dehalococcoidia; order Lucifugimonadales; family JASMAO01; genus JASMAO01. The sequence continues at coordinate 64 of JASMAO010000078.1, read as the reverse complement.
CGTTTACCTGTCGGCGTTCTTAGATAGCCGCCGTGATAAACTACACCGTGCGCCTGACTAGGCG
>JASMAO010000077.1 GCA_030754315.1 SAR202 cluster bacterium | reverse complement strand
CGGGTCTCAGTTTTTTCTTCTGCCTGTGAAGATGAGTCCATAAATGTGGGCATGTCGGTTAGTAAAAGCCAGTAAGGCCTGTGCTGATCCAACAATGGGCCATCTGGGTCCAGGCCTTTTTCCTGAGCGTCGCTCCTATATCCTGGAGCATCGCCGTCATTCCTCCATGACTTCCAGGATAGGCGTAGTTCCAAGGCAGTTAAATCTGGGGGTGGTTTGCCCAGGGCCTCTACTAAATCACTGAACCAGCAAATCTCTGCATATAGGCCTATTTGGCCGGCTTCGGTTTCGAAATTGTTTGCATCGCCCAGATCGGATTCTCTGGCCTCAGCCATTCTGCAAAACCAATGAACTAAGCCCACAGGTGGGCGAACCCCAAACCTCTTAGAGTAATAGCGTAAACATTCCAATGGTACTCGTCCGTAATCCCACCCTACGTATCGCATATCTCCTGGATAGTGGAACGGCCTGAGTAGCTCCAAGTTCATTAGTGGAGTTTTTTGAAACCTCTTCATTAGTCGGTGGACAGTGGTATACGAAGGAAGATTTTGCAGGGATCCCTCCTTATCTTTCACCCAGTCTTTAAGGAGTGTCATCACTTCCGTTGGTTTCCCTTCTAACTCATTGACAATCATGAACTCAAAGACCTTTTTTTGGTACGCTAAGTTAGTTTCGGGACGCCCGCCACGAGGGGATCTGGTTTTGCCTAAATATGCCATAATAGTGCCTAAATAAGAGCTTTAATTAATAAACGTGAATACGGATGAATATATAGACAGTATATCACACACATGGAAACATAAAGGCAAACGGATGTTCATTGTTGATGCAAAATATTTTGCGCAATTACCTGCTACCAAAGCCAATTCTCCAAGCAACGTTACCGGTAACGTTGCTTGGAGAACCATTCGTAATTGGGATTGTTTGCAGAGGTAATCATAGGAACCACGTGTAATTGTCGATCTATTGAACTAATGACTTGACTTCGAGGCTATACTGACCTTGATTAATGTTATTGGATGCTGGAGCCAGGGGTTGTGGATTGGTTCGGTAGAGAGGTGATTAATTGAAAATAACGGATTTGAGGATGGAGACATATCGCTGGCCCGGCTCACCCATGTTTGTGAACGGCAGGTTCGTTTTTGGCTCTGGTGGCCTGGATTTAATCAGAATTGAAACGAATGAAGGAGTAACAGGGGTAGGATTGACTTGGGTTCAAGAATCATCTGGCGTAGTGGTGAGAGCTGTAACGGAACATATTAAACAACAAGTAATGGGGCGAGATCCACTCGACATCGAGAGGATATGGGATGAAATATGGAGGCTGGGGAGTCTCGGAAGGCGTGGTATAGCCACCCAAGTCTTAAGCGCAATTGACATCGCTCTGTGGGATATTAAGGGCAAATGTGCAGATATGCCTTTGTACAAGCTTCTCGGTGGATATACCGACAGGATACCGGCATATGTCTCGCTGGGGTTTCGGGGCGAAGATCTCAATCAAGTTATTTCATCACTGGAGGATGGCATTGCAAAGGGCATTCGAGCGATTAAGATGCAAGTCGGAAACTTGACCATAGCAGAAGATGAAGAGAGAGTGAAAATGGCGAGAGAGGTGATAGGCCCTGATGTAAAGTTAATGCTTGATGCAAGCACTCTGTATAGGCATCAGGAGGCGATCGTATTCGCTTCGAAGGTGGAGAAGCATGACATATTCTGGATCGAAGAACCTGTAGCTCCTGATGACATACGTGGTTCACAATTGGTTGCTAGGTCGACCACCATTCCAATCGCTACTGGAGAGGGCGAGTATACGAAGTACGGATTCCGAGACCTGATCGAAAATAGATCTGCATCAATTCTGCAGCCTGATGCGTTGATTATGGGGGGTATCACTGAATTCATGAAAGTCGCTGCAATGGCGCAGGCAAATGACTTCCACATATCCAATCACGGTCCACACCACATACACGCTCACTTGCTTGCAGCTATACCCAATGCTCTCATCATTGAAGAATACTTCACAAGTGAAACGCAACCTATAGATGGTGGTATATTTTTGGACCAAATGCCAATTGTTGATGGGCACATTAGGCCACCAGATCGGCCAGGTCTTGGATTGCAGTTAAATGAAAAAGCGATTGCCCCCTATCGTACAGGTTAGATGGAATGGGGATTGAATATAGTTGCGAATTCCAAATCCCTCGGGCCATACTGACACAGTAATGAATCTGGCGATCTGCGGGTTACTGAGATTAATACCCAATATTTGAGGGACTTTTGACCAAATCTAATCAAATCGCTTTTGGAACGTGACCGAACTCAGGCGTGTAGACATCTTTACAGACGGATCATGTAAACCAAATCCAGGTCGTGGTGGTTACGGAGTCGTGCTGTGCTTTGATGGCAGTTATAAAGAAATTTCATGTGGCTACCGCAAAACTACGAACAATCGTATGGAGATGATGGCTGCAATTGAAGGCCTCGAAACTCTAAAGCAACGGTGTAATGTGACCTTGCACAGTGATTCAAAATATCTGGTTGATGCGATTAGGGAACGATGGGTGTATAAATGGCAATCTCGAGGATGGATGCGTAACAATATAGAACGCGCTGAGAATTCGGATCTATGGGAAAGACTCATCAATGTTTGTGCCCGTCATGACGTAGACTTCCAGTGGGTCAAAGGCCACGCGGGAGATCCTTTGAACGAAAGATGCGATCAGTTAGCAGGAGAGGCTGCGAACGGCTCGTATCTAGAAACAGATCAGTGGTATGAGGATCAATCTGTCTGATTCCATCAGAATTTGTTTGTCGGCAAATTAATTGAAAGAGAGACGATGAGATAATCATGAACGAATATATACCCAGTCCTTCGAGATGGGTCGCTGAGCAAGTATCGTTGTATGAAGGAAGCGGAGGCAATGACGGTACAACGTTGAAAGACTTACCAGTCATTATCGTGACTAATAGAGGATGGAGAACAGGCGCGATACGGAAGACCCCACTAATGAGAGTTGCAGATGGGGATAAATATGTTCTCGTTGCGTCCCAGGGTGGATCACCGAAACACCCACTCTGGTATCACAATTTAAAGGCGAATCCAAAAGTTGAAATTCAAGACAAAAGGGAAGTTCATTCTATGGTGGTTCGGGAAGTAACCAATTCAGTCGAGAAAAAACGGCTATGGAATATTGCCGTTGAGGCATACCCTCCTTATCAGGAATATCAGGAAAAAACAGACCGCGTAATTCCAGTCTTCATAGCAGAAACAAACAAACATATTAAAAAAACTTTGTGACTAGAGTTGCTTTAGAGCGGCTTTGTAAGGTAGTTATATTAGGAACTCTTAAGCAGGTCTGACAGGTCACGATGCTCAATGAGGCTGCGCCACTGTCTAATCCAACTAGTAACCTTCCAAACATCGTCCTGATCCTCTGTGATGACCTGGGTTTTTCGGACATAGGCTGTTATGGTTCTGAGATACGGACTCCCAATTTGGATCAACTAGCGTCCAACGGAATCCGCTTTACACAGATGTATAATTCGGCTAGGTGCTGCCCATCACGGGCCGCCCTTCTTACGGGGGTTCATCCCCATCAAACAGGGGTAGGGCACATGTCGGAGGATTTGGGCCATCCCAGTTACAGAGGTTATTTGAGTCCAACTGTTGCTACCGTAGCAGAGGCACTGCGTGGTAATGGCTATTTCACCATGATGTCTGGAAAGTGGCATCTCGGTGGAGACTATTCGATCAATGGTCCTATAGGGTCCCCTAATCATCCTATGCCAACCCAGCGAGGGTTTGATCGGTTCTGGGGAATGTTGGCAGGAGCAGGATCCTATTTCAACCCGTCGATGATTATCGATCAAGAAAAGCCTGTCAAGATTGAGACACAAGATTTCTATCTGACCGACGCTATTAGTGATAAAGCTGTGGAGATGATAGAGGAAGCTAACGGGTTGGACCGTCCTTTTTTCTTGTACACTGCATACACTGCTCCACACTGGCCCTTACATGCATTAGAGGAAGACATTGCTCGATATGAAGGGATCTATCGCGGCGGATGGGATCAACTACGGACCAGTCGTCACGAGCAACTAAAGGGTTTGGGCCTACTCGATTCCAAGTGGCCTATTTCTACTCGAGATGTTGATTCGGTGCCGTGGACCGATGCTCCCAACAAGGAATGGGAGGATGTCCGGATGGCTGTCTATGCAGCTCAAATCGACAGTATGGATCGGGGTATTGGTCGTATCTTGGCGAAGCTGAAACAGATCGATCAGGATGAAAACACGCTCACCATCTTCCTGTCGGACAATGGCGGGTGTGCAGAATTTATGCGTGAGGATCCTCGTACGACAGAGTCATTGAGGTTGGATTTGGTAACCTCCGACGGCAGTCAAATCCGTGTGGGTAACGAGCCGAGTATCAGGCCGGGGCCTGCGGACACGTATATGAGTTACGATCTCCAGTGGGCCAGTGCTAGCAATTCCCCTTTCAGACTGTTTAAAAGATGGGTTCATGAAGGCGGAATTTCGACACCGTTCATAATGCATTGGCCTGCGCAAATTAAGCAGCGAGAGGTGGTTCACTCTGCCGCCCACATTATCGATATCACTGCAACATGTGTCGAAGCTGCCGGAGCGAAATGGCCCACAGAGGTTTCAGGAAATCCAATTACGCCACTAGAGGGTGAAAGCCTTATGCCCATCGTTGGAGGCAGTAAATGGCAGCGGAACCAGCCTATCTGCTGGGAGCATGAGGGAAACAGGGCCGTGCGATTGGGTGGTTGGAAGTTAGTCAGTGAGTTCCCCGGCAATTGGGAGCTTTATGATATGTATGAAGATCGCACAGAGTTGTATGATCTGGCAGCAAACAATCCTGAGAAAGTTGCCGAGATGGTTGAGATCTACCGCCAGTGGGCTGAGCGCTGTGGAGTGCTTCCGTGGCCGATTAAAGGTTTGACGAAGGATAAAACACGTGGCCGGCACGACCACGACTCCTCCCCCTGAAAGTGCTGGAACGGACGATTTGTTTGTCCAGTAGGCGCTTTTGCTAAATATCGAACAAACGTTGTTAATTCGATTCGATGAAGTTTTTTTATGTAGAATAATGTGAGATATTAAGTTAGATTCGTAGGATAAAAGAACTTTATGAAAGAGTACCTCAGCGTCTATTTCACTTAGAGAGGATAAACTATCACGAACACCCCCCAGGACTGCCGTTACTGCCACGACCCTGTTATCCAGCAAAGCGGTCTCGATCACCCTAGTAAAGTGGCTGAGTTGGAGGTGTCCACTGCAATTCTTGGGGATACGACCCAGTATTTCAGAGGCTTTGTTGTCGTTGTACTGCGCCAGCACGCCACTGAACTCTACCAGCTAGATCCAACCATCCGTCAGAAATTCATGGAAGATGCCAACCAGATATCCGCGGCACTTGACAAGACTTTTCAGCCCTTGAAGATAAACTACTGCATATTGGGTAACAACGTTGCTCATCTACACTGGCATATCATTCCACGCCGCGAGACCGACCCGAATCCCGGCCATCCAATCTGGCAGGATCCCTTCCCTTTTGTCCGACTCAGCGACGAGGAATTTCGCCAGATCGCCGATGACCTCCGCCGCAATCTGTAGACGCGACGGTACCGAATTAGCAACACCTCAGGACCGTACCGCAAAATGCAGATTACCGGTGCTGTCATTGATATAATTAAAAGAAACATCCAGCAATTGTTTGATCGAGCAGCAAACAATCCTGAAGAAGTTGCCGGGATGGTTGAAATTCACCATCTTTGGGCTGAGCTCTGCGGGGTATTGCCGTGGCCGGCACGACCACGACTCCTCCCCCTGAAAGTGCTGGAACGGACGATTTGTTTGTCCATTAGACGCTTTTCTACATGTCGAACAAATGCAGTTAATTTGATACGGGGTTGTGACGGTTATTTTCATCCCCGAGGACTAATACCTGAACACCGTGTTCTAGCAATTTGGCCGACAATGCTTGGGTATCTGTACGGATGATGTCATTCAGCCTATCCAATTGAATGTCCACTCGCGTCGAAAGATTTTCGAACAGATCGTAGGACTGCTTGGTAGGGGCGCCATCTGCGGTGGTGACAGTGTTGACGAGTCCCGACAGTTTGGCGTCCAGGCGAGCCAAGTGATCGGACTTGCCGTCAACGTTGGTTTGAGTTAGTTCTTTTTTGATGAGGGCCAATTTGGCAATGAGACTTTGTCCGTCCTTGCCAATCGATCTCCAAGATGCGTTGTTCTTGGATTGACTTGTCCAGTTGAGAATCTGATGAGTCAACCTCTTGATGTTGTTCAGTGCATCGCTTATTTCGGATAGTTTGTCTCGTATTGTAAGCAAGAGTTCCAAGCGGTCTTCAATGTCGGTAGAAGTTGCTTTGGAACGGGGATCTTTCAGAAGAGATAGGTGGTGACTGTGGGTTTGGTCTCCGATCTTCAACATCACTGAGTAGTCGCCTGGAAGAGCCATCGGCCCTCTCAGTCCATCCAGGAGTCTCTTTTCTGGCATACTCATTCCCGGTCCCCTTGTTGGATCGGAGTGGCGCATGTCCCATACGAAGCGATTTATGCCTGCTTCTGTTGGTATCCAAGGGCCGTCTATCACTGATTCGCGTTCGTCGGTTTTTGGTCGCTTGCTGCTGAATTTCGCTACGATGTTTTTGGAGGCGTCCAATATGGTGATACTAGCCTCTTTTTCAGGCTTCGATTGCAAATAATAAACGATGACTATCCCGTCAGGTGGATTGGAACCTGCGTCTAAATGGCGTCGCACGAGGTCTAGGTCAGGGTGTTCTTTGAGATATGATGGGGCTGTTTGTTTTTGGGCTGTTGGTGTTCTACCCCGCTCTTTTGGTGAGGGAACCAGATACGAGTCTGCAGGTTGGAAAAGATGCATAGTTTGATTAGAGAAACTAGCGTCACATTGCCGTACCAATGCAAGATCGTCGAGGATCCAGAAAGAGCGACCATGGGTTGCAACAACTAGGTCATTGTCATTCACTATAATGTCATGAATTGGTACGACCGGTAGGCTCTTTTCAGGATTGCGTAGAGGATTGGAAAGCTCCCGCCAAAATCGGCCGTCGTTGTAGGAGACGTACAGGCCCGTTTCTGTTCCAGCGTACAGCAGCCCAGGCCTCTGGGTGTCCTCTCGTATTACTCTGGTTAAGTCGTTTTTCGGGATTCCTTCGTTGATTTCTGTCCAGGTTTCTCCATAGTCTGTGGTTTTGTATAGATATGGACGGTAGTCGTCCAGTTTATATCGAGTTACCGCGATATAGGCGGTTGCTGGATCATGGGGAGAAGGATCGATCATGTTAACCTGCGACCATTCGGGTAGGCCCGCTGGAGTGATGTTCTGCCACGTGGTTCCGTCATCTTTTGAGATGTGGATCAATCCGTCATCGGAACCCGCCCAGAAAAGCCCTTGTTTTTGAGGGGATTCGGCCAAAGCGAAAATAGTACAGTAATATTCCACGCCGGTTGTATCCACGGTTACAGGTGTGCCAGATGCTTCCATCTTCGAGGTATCGTTGCGAGTAAGATCCGGACTTATTGCCTGCCAGCTGGATCCTTCGTTTCTTGACCGAAACACAACATTGCCCGCGACGTACAGAATATTAGGGTCGTGGATTGACACCATGATTGGGTAGGTCCACTGGAACCTGTACTTCTGGTCCTTGATTCCCCACCCTTCATTGAATTCTGGCCACACCGAGATGTTCTGACTACGCTCGGTCCGGTGGTCGTACCGCAAAAGACTCTCCCAGCTGTATGTTGGTGCCCCGGAATAAACAATGTTTGGATTGTCTGGCCGAACCGCTATGTGCCCGCATTCCGAGCTACCGACAGTGTAACAATCCGACCATTGAATTGGATGATTGAGAGATCTACTCGGTACACTGACAGCACTGTTATCTTGCTGGGTACCGTAGATACGATAGGGGAATTGATTGTCTATCGCGACGTGGTAAAACTGCGATGTAGGTTGATTGTAGTTAGATGACCAAGTCATGCCACCATTGAATGACATCGTAGCGCCACCATCGTTACCTGCTACCATACGCTGAGGATTCAAGGGGTCAATCCATAGGTCGTGATGATCAGCGGCTGGCAATTCTATTTCTTTGAAGATACGCCCACCGGTGGATTTTCGGAATTGCAGATTTAGTACATAGACTGTTTCTGAATCAACAGGATCAGCGAAGATGTGGTTGAAGTAGAATGGTCTTTGCAGTAATGTGGGGTCTGCGTTTATCAATTCCCACGTTTCACCTGTGTCGTCCGATCGGAAGAGCCCTCCCTTTTCAGCTTCCACTAGTGCCCACACTCGACCCGACATGGAGGGTGAGACCGTGACTCCAATGCGACCCTTCAGTCCGTGGGGTAAACCATTGGTTAATTCGGACCAAGAGTCCCCACCATCATCGGATTTGAACAAGCCACTTTGCAGGCCTCCACTTGTTAACATCCAGGGTTCTCGGAGCGTTTCCCAGACTGCTGCGAATAGTATTCTTGGATTGTTTGTATCCATAGAAAGATCAGCGATTCCTGCCTTATCTCCCTTGTGTAACACACGATCCCACGACTCACCTCCATCTTGGGAACGGAAGATTCCTCGCTGAGAATTGGGGCCGAAAATGTGGCCCAGGGCGGCTACGAAAACCACATTGTGATTTTGGGGATCTACCCGGATCCGTGAGATATGTCTCGTGTCCTCCAGCCCCGTATGTTGCCAGGTGTTGCCTCCGTCAGTTGATTTGTACACACCATCGCCGTGACTAACATCCCCGCGAATGCAAGAATCGCCAGTTCCTACATAAATAACGTTGGGGTCAGATTCAGCTACAGCGATGGCACCGACAGAGGCGGTCCTGAGATATCCATCTGAGACATTTTCCCAGTAGACGCCGCCATCTGATGTCTTCCATACACCACCAGCACAAGCGCCAAAGTAAGCAACCAGTGGGTCCTTGGGGTGCCCCGACACCGCTACGACACGCCCACCTCGGAACGGGCCTATGCAGCGCCAAGTAAGTGATTCAAGAGGGTCATTAACTGTATTATCATGTTGCGCGGTATTTACGACTGACATTGCAAAATTCTCCTTACAAACTCACATCGTAACGCTAACACTTTTACACTCAACTAAGGAAGATTTGTTAAGCATGACGGCACGGACACAAGATTAGGTACTTATAGACGTCTAGCCGAGCACATTGAAGAGATTTAGGATCTCTACCAGAGCAATTGACAATTTACTGGCTGCTGTTCTCATTGTTTGGTGGGAATACCGGTTCAATTACCATGGCATCAATTTGCAATGTCAAACTCAGGGGAATGTGTTTACAGCTAATGAAAATGCGCACGATGTTTTTGCGTTCGCTAAGGGTTCACCACCATTTGACCTCATAAACTAGTGTCCGATGCACTGAGTGTGAAGAGGTTCATTCTAAAATCAAGCCGTAGCGATTCAGGATGTTTTCCAGGCGCAGGCGCTCTTCATCTGTGCAGGTTGGGACAGGATGAGTGACGGTATTTTCACAGAGACCTAGTATGTTGAGGCTAGTTTTTACTATACCCCACCAAGAACTGAATCCTTGGAACTCTGCTAAAAGTCTATTTAGTTTAGCCTGCGCTTGAATACCGGCATCATTATCTCCGGCCGTTGCGTAGTCGTAAATTTCACGGCAAAGAGCTGGACAGAAATTAGACGCAGATAGGACTCCGCCGGATGCCCCGACGCTTACCGCTGCGTAGAAGTGTCCCTCGAGCCCGCAGAGGACATTGAAATTACTATCACGCGTCAAGAAAATAGTTTCTTGGACGTGGGCGAACTCCTCAGAGTCTTTGATCCCGACGATGTTCGGGTGGTCGCTAAGTCTCTTCGCAGTAGTTGGTAGAATGTTGGTGTGTATTGGGTTGAGGATGTTGTATAAGAGCAGTGGTAGGCCAGATACGTCAGCTATTGCGGTGTAGAAATTGGTCATCCAGTCTTGGCCCATCCTGAAGAAGAAAGGAGGCAGTGACGCCATGAAGTCTGCACCAGTCTCTTGGGCGATTCGGGCGTTCTCGATGGTTCGACGTGTACTGAGCTCAGTGATACCTGCAATAACTGGAGCCTGTCCATTGACTTCGTCGACAACAATCTCGATGGCGCGCCTTTTCTCTTTGTCGGACAAACAGAAAAATTCACCCGTGCCACCCATGACGAATATGCAGTTGGCGCCATTTCCAAGTAGAAATTTGACCAAACGACGCATCCCTGCTTCATCCACGGTCTCGTTTTTGTTGATCGGTGTGGCGATCGGTGGAACCACCCCTTTAATATCGTCAACGCTGAATTTGGACATTCGTTCCTCCTGAATAACGTTTTAAATGGGGTATATATTTAGTCTGGAGACATTCTACTTGCGTACGTGTTCTCCAGGATAGTGCCCAGTATTTATTATGGACGAAGCCTTTTCCTTAACTCATTTCGCCAGGTATGTGTTGGCTTTCGCAAGAGCTATCTTTTGAAAAATCCCATAAGAGTAGCCTTTTCGATGGTGTTGGAGTTGAGCATAAATCCCACAACAGCAGCAGAAGTGTCAGGATCAACCGACAATGACTCTGTTTTTAGACTGAATAGAGTGAATATGTAACGGTGAGGATGATCTCCTTCAGGCGGACATGGTCCCCCGTACCCAGGTTTTCCAAAGTCGGTTCGAGTCTCCATTGCTCCTATGGGTATGTTGTGCCGGCCCTCTGGTATTGACATGGTACCGGGTGGGATGTCTATCACAACCCAATGCCAAAAACCACTACCCGTTGGAGCGTCTGGGTCGTAGCAAGTCAAGGCGAGGGATTTTGTTCCATCAGGAACAGATTCCCAGTGAAGCTCTGGAGAGACGTTGTTGCCATCGCAACCAAAACCAAAATCGGAACTCAGGCAGTGCTTATTTGAAAGGTAGTCCCCGTCTCCGAAACTTGTACTTAGCAGTGTCAGCGTCATTGATATAACAACCTCCAATGATATTAGGCGTTTGCTTTTGTTTCATCCTAAACTGTGACTTAGGCATTAGTATATCCCCAGGTTGCTACAACTGACATCGAGATCTTCATTGATGTAAATCCAAACAGCCTGACGATAATAATGGCAGGTCATCATCTGTTAAATAAAAGATAGAGTTGGAGTCGCAGCGACGTTACGGTACCAGTGTCCCTGCTTCAGTCGCGTAGATGAAGTAACCTTTTCCGAACATCATATTGTCATCGGCGTTTCCGATGGAACCAGCACCTGCCCATCCAACTGTTATCTTTCCTGTATGGTCGACTAAAGACCACTCGTTCCCCACGGTGTCGAAGGTGTATACCCTCGTCACACTAGAGAAGATGCTGGCGAGATAAGCGCTAGCCGCTATGGTGTCGCCGCCGGCCTTCGTGCCCGTGACATCTACGACCGATATAAGGTTCCAGCCCTTCACAATCGGAATGGACGGGGGCAGTATTTTTGTCTGACCAGCCGCGAGATGCTGCGTGGTTACTGTGAGTGTCTTGAACTTAGTCGTGTACACCCAGTAGCCTGCCTTTGAAGTAATCGCCTCGAGAGTACCTACCAGCGTGCCTGCATCGTCTCTACTAGCCGACAGAGCACCGCCTGGTACACTCGGGTCGTAGGTAACTATGTCAGAAACGCTATCCAGGCCAGTGAATACTGTGTTGATTGCTCCATCAGCAGGGTC
>JASMAO010000076.1 GCA_030754315.1 SAR202 cluster bacterium | reverse complement strand
CCTAAATCAGACCCCAAAACCCAGTCGCCCTCATCACCGACACTCTTATCCAACATCTCCAGCTTTCTCGCCAGTTCTCCTTTTCGAATTAGTCAACAACAACGTTTAACGCTTCTACACAGGTGCGCCCGAAACGCAGGCAGCCCTCTTGAAGCATAGTATCCTCGCTCATATGAGCCGGCTTTGCGAAAGGGAGTTCCGTAATCAAGGCCGGACAGTTAAAGGTGGCCGCCACCCAATTTGATGCAAAACTTAAGTTGTCACTTCTCGAAGTTTTTTGAATCACCACATCTCCATATCCTTTAGGAGCAGGACGGATTTCCGGATTGCGTTCTGCCAATTCTTGCGCTAATTGGTGCTGGATCTGCTTAGCCTTCGTTGACTGATTAACATCGGGATGGCCGATCCAGATGAATGGACGTTCCTCGTCACCATGCATATCCAGAAACAAATCCACACCAATCTCTTTCATTGCCTTTTGAATAGCGACAATCTCTGGGATTTTATCGTTGGGTTCGGCCCAGGACCGATTAGGGTCTACCCCGGCTGCATTGGCTCGGAGGTTACCGAGTGCGCTGCCATCTGGATTGATGTTTGGGACCACATACACCTTTGCTTTACTCAACAACGCATGTGATGCGCTATCCAATGGATCAAGCAAGCGCTTGATTAAGCCTTCGGTAGCCCATTCAGCCATCGACTCACCAGCATGTTGTCGAGCCATCACCCAAATTTTTCTGACCGGGTGGACCGCATCCCCAATCTCGACCATATCCAGTTGCTTCCCTAGGTATGATCTGCCAATGCTATGCCGCGTAACGAGTAGAGAACTTTCACACTCTTGGAGCAAGGCTTCCCGTTGCGCCGTTAGATAAGGTACAAAAAATGCATACGACGTAGTTGATTCCACTGCAGTATGTTTGATGGTCAGGGTCGACCCATCGTATTCGGTAGGGACACGAAACCAATTTTTCTCATCATAAGACGCCACCACCTGGTAGTACTGCCATGCCTTTTCGTAACGGGCTTCACCAGCATTGGCGAACTTGAATGTTCTGGCGATATCTGGCGCACCGGTTACTCGGAAGTAGAACCACTGAAAATAATCCGTTTCAGTGTCGGGGCGGATAGAAAGAATGGCGCCCGTATCAGTAAGCTCTTGGACAATAATACTGCCGCACTCAAAATCAGCATCAATTCTCATCGTTCACCTCATAATTGATAATCTTTACATAAGAATAACACTCTTTCATAAGGATATGTTATAGTGAAATTTCTTGATACGATGATGTTTACCAATCTCTGGTTCAAGCAAGATGAGGTAGCTTGATCTGAAGTTCCGTTAAAAAGTTGTTCATTTTTCACAAATCTTTTTAAGGAAAAATAAGGAGAAATTAAATGAGGACAGTAATACGACTATTAAATGGTATGGGGTTATTCGCTCTGATTTTGGGAGTGACGATCGTACCTGCTGTAGGGCAAGCCGACTTGAAGAGTTTTTCAGCTGCTAACTGCGATTACGGCGGCAACTTCAAATCAATTGAGGCAACTGATTCACACACAGTAGTTGTTTCTCTATGTAACGTTGACATCTCGTTTATATACAACATGGCCAGTGCTGGACTCGCAATATCTCCGAGTGAATACTTGGAATCGACCGGTGGTCAAGGTCAGCTATTGGATGCTCCAATCGGAACCGGCCCGCTAAAGCTGAAGCGCTGGGATAAGGGTAATGAAATTGTATTCAGCCGCTTTGACGATTACTGGGGAAAACCCTCTGTCGAAGAAACTGTTATTTTGCGTTGGAGTTCTGAGTCTGCAGCTCGGGCCACTGAGTTGCGCGCCAAGACAATAGACGGGATGAAATTCGCCACTCCAGATGATATTCCCGTGTTTGAGGCAGACTCAAAGTTTGCTGTTGTGAACCTTCCTTCCTTGACTGGTGTTTATCTTGGGATCAGTAACTACTATGCTCCCCTAAACGATATCCGTGTCCGACAGGCAATTGCTATGTCGATCGACCGTAAGCGTATCGTGGATAACTTCTTCCCCACAGGATCGCAATTGTCAACTGATTTTGCGCCGCCAGCTGTATTTGGCCATATAGATGGCATTGGGGGGGCACCTGGGTATGATCCAGATAAGGCTCGGGCTTTGTTAAAAGAAGCAGCTGCCGATTTAGGATTTGATTTGCCACTTAAGACCATCACCGACACCCGAACCGGCAAAACAAGGCCACTAGCTCTAACCTTCCGCGATGTCGTGCGCAGTTACCTGCCTACGCCGGGAATTATTGCGAACGATATACAAGGACAACTAGCCAAAACTGGTTTTGGTGCAGATGTTAATGTCGTCGAATCTGGCACTTTCTTACAATCGTCCCGTGCCGGTAACGAGTCTTTGTTTATGTTGGGCTGGGGTGCTGACTATCCTGATGCCTACAACTTCCTGTCATGTTGTCTGCTAGAAAATATGACTCGATTTGGCGACCCTTACCCCGCCGTCTACGAACCGCTGGTTCTTGCCGGACAAACAGTCGATCCAGAAAAACGAATCGCATTATTTACCGAGGTCGCTGAAGCCATTCATGACAATATACCTTGGGTAACGTTTGGCCATGGTGCTGCTTCGGACGTGTGGCAGGCACGTATGAATAACTTGCATCCAGGTGTGCTAGACGGTACAGAGGAGCTCTCACGCATAGAAGACCCGGATGACGACAACATTATTTTCATGCAAAGCGCCGAGCCAATCTCGCTTTATTGTAATGACACTTTCGACGGCGAATCCTTCCGCGCTTGTCATCAGACTAACGAAGCACTACTCGACTTCGCTGTGGGCGGGACTGATGTCGAAGCCGGTCTAGCAGAAAGCTGGGAGGTCTCTGAGGACGGTACTGTCTGGACATTCAACTTACGAAAAGGAGTGAAATTCCATGATGGGTCGGATTTTGATGCCAACGATGTGATCACCACATGGCAAACAAGTGGTGACTGTGCTAGCCCGATGCATACTGGTACCGGAGGAGGATTCACATTATGGCTCCAATACTTTGGCCAGTTCGTCAATGCAGATAAATGTAGTTAATAAAAACAAATTTCATTTCAAATAATCCTAATGCCGGGTAAATTAAGCCCGGCATTAGTTTTTTTTTGGGCATTCAGATATTCTTCCAGCACCTGCCCCAACAGATGGCCGCATAACCATCATGCAGAATTCCTCTAATAAATTCGGTTCAGCTGTTCAAAAAGATGGAACCACCTCAATACCTAATAAGGGGGGATAATATTTTATGCAATTGTGCTTAGATGTGCCGCAATTAAACTGGAGATACTAAAGCATATGGCTCGATTCATTTTTCGACGGATACTTTCCTCAATTCCAGTTCTAATAGGTATTCTAATCGTTACGTTCGCGTTGATACATGCACTCCCCGGAGACCCATGCATAGCAGTACTTGGAGAACGTGCCACTGAAGAAATTTGTGAAGCCTATATGAAGCATAACGGTCTAGACAAACCGCTTCCAGTACAATTTGGCATCTATATCACGAACATCTTGCAGGGCGACCTGGGAGATTCCCTCCGTTTTCATCGCCCAGTAGTTGAAATACTGATCGAAAGGTTACCCGTAACAATAGAGCTAGGACTTGCCGCTTTGATGTTTGCCATTCTTGTTGGTATTCCTCTTGGCATTATTAGCGCCTATCGCCATAAGTCGAAATTCGATCTAGGCACGATGATTATCGCCAACATTGGTGTATCTATGCCGGTTTTCTGGTTGGGGTTGATGTTGTCGTATCTGTTTGGAGTGTTGCTAATGGATACGCCATTGACCTTACCACCATCTGGTCGATTGACCCCTGGTACATATCCAGAGCCATTCTACTTAGTGTGGGGATGGGTAATTGAGGGAGAAAAACCTGCGGGCATATTGGTTTTCATTTCACGACTTAACATCTTAAATTGTATTCTGACGTTTAACGGTGGCGTTCTAGTTGATGCGATACGTCATCTTATCCTACCCGCGATCACTGTTGGTACGATACCCTTGGCGATTATTGCTCGCATGACACGTTCAAGTCTATTGGAAGTACTGGGCGAGGACTATGTACGAACTGCTCGCGCCAAGGGAGTGAGAGAATTCGTCGTGGTCATTAAACATGCGGGTAAGAACTCTCTTCTACCTGTAGTGACCGTTATTGGGCTTAATTTCGGGCTTATCATTAGCGGCGCAGTTCTCACCGAAACGATCTTTGGCCTCACCGGGGTCGGACGTACCCTTGTAGATAGTATTACTTCGCGCGATTACACCTTGGTTCAAGGGTTCACGGTTATCATTGCTATGGGCTTCGTCCTAATCAACATGATTGTGGATATTATTTATGGCATTGTAGACCCGCGGATTCGATTGAGTTAGTCATAACAAATTTAGGAGTATCAGAATTTAATGCTAGCACTAAGTCCATTACAGTCAGAAGATCAAATTCAACTACAAGACAACCGATCTTCAAATTTGTGGGTACAGGCCACCAAGAATATCTTGCGCTATCCGTCGGCTGTAATCGGCCTGATTATTATCACCGTGCTACTCCTGATCGCTGTCGCCGCACCGCTTATTGCTACCCATGACCCTATACTTTCCATGATTGGAGTGCCTGGCGAAACTGGCCGTTTACCAGGGAAAGTTCCCTGCCTTCCGCTTTTCGGCTGTGAGGATGCGATACATCTCATGGGGCTTGACTTAAATGGAAGGGATCTTTTTAGTCGGGTAATTTATGGGACCCGCTCATCCCTGTTCGTTGGGTTCGTGAGTATTAGTCTTGCTATCGCAGCCGGCACGATTTTGGGAGTTACGGCGGGTTATGTTGGTGGAAAGGTAGACAACATCATAATGCGAATCATGGATGTTGTTCTGGCTTTTCCGGCACTGTTGTTGGCGATCTCAATCGTAACGATTTTAGGTCCTGGATTGTTGAACGCTCTAATAGGCATCTCTATCACCTTTATCCCCCAATATGCGCGCTTATCTCGGGCAAGCGTGCTCTCAATCAAGGAGCGTGAATTCATCGTAGCGCAGCATGCTCTAGGTGCCAGCCCGATGCGAATCGTTTTCAATCATGTTTTGCCAAACTCGATCACACCGATTATCGTTCAGGGAACACTGGGTATTGGCACAGCTATACTAGACGCAGCGGCACTTTCGTTTCTTGGTCTGGGTGCCCAGCCGCCAATGCCAGAATGGGGACAAATTTTGAGTGAATCGCGTAATTACCTTTTCACCTCACCTCACCTGGTATTCTTTCCTGGCATCGCCATTATGATAACGGTATTGGGATTTAATCTCTTTGGGGATGGAATGCGTGATGCTCTTGATCCTCGTTTGAATCGGAACTAACGTAGCTAGCTTTATTCTCTTTTTCTGTCTTCATAGAGTGGATCGATTGATTGTTGCCCTTAAGGAGTAAAGAATTTTGTTGGAGGTAAAAGAATTAAAGACGATTTTTTCTACGCGAGATGGTGACATCAATGCGGTAAATGGGGTTTCATTTTTTTTGCAGCCGGGAGAAGCACTGGGTATTGTTGGCGAGAGCGGATCCGGGAAAAGTGTGAGCATGCTTTCCATCATGGGTCTGATACCGGATCCCCCGGGCAAGATTGTTGGCGGAGAAGTACTGTTTCAGGGTCGTGACATTCTCAAAATGAGCCCCCATGATCTTCGGGAAATGCGAGGCAATCGAATTGCAATGGTTTTTCAAGAACCATTAACTTCCCTCAATCCCGTACTGACCATTGGGAATCAGATTAGTGAGTCAGTGCTAATTCATACAGGAAGAGATAAGAGGCAGGCCATTAACCGTACTGTTGAGTTGCTCAATATGGTGGGAATACCCGAGGCCGAAAATCGATTGAACGATTATCCTCACCAGTTTTCCGGTGGCATGTGCCAACGTGTCATGATCGCTATGGCCCTTTCTTGTGATCCTCAACTCCTTATTGCCGATGAGCCTACAACCGCGCTGGATGTAACCATACAAGCTCAAATTGTTGACTTGGTCACGCGACTGCGAAAAGAGCTTGGTATGGCGGTGATCTGGATAACCCACGACTTAGGGGTAGTGGCAAGCTGTGTAGATAAAGTTATAGTAATGTATGCTGGACAAATAGTTGAATCTGCTCCTTTAAAGGAGTTTTACGCCAATCCAAGTCACCCTTATAGCATTGGCCTACTTAGATCGTTGCCACGTTTGGATTCCAAGATTCATCAGAAACTCATCTCAATTGAGGGAGCACCTCCAAACCTAATTGATTTACCTGATTGCTGTCCATTTGTTCCCAGATGTAAAAACGCTGTTGAGAAGTGTAAGGATAATAATCCGCCACTAAGGAAAATAAATTCGAGCCACAAAATCTCCTGCTGGGTAGATATACCTCAAAATGAAAAAACATGAAGGCTGATAACGAAGTCTTACTTCAGGTAGTAAATCTAGAGAAACATTTTCCCATCACCTCTGGGTTTGTCTTTGAGAATCAAGTTGGAGCCGTGAAGGCTGTAGACGGTATTTCGTTTGAGGTATTAAAGGGGGAAACTCTAGGTTTAGTAGGGGAGAGTGGCTGTGGTAAATCGACATTAGGGCGTACTATTTTGCGGCTTCACCGCCCGACTTCCGGTGAGGTGTTTTTCGAAGGTAAGAATCTAGTAGAACTAAAAGGAAAAGCGCTTCGCAAAGTACGGCGTCGTGCTCAGATGATCTTTCAGGATCCATATTCTTCTCTTAATCCACGTACTACAGTATATGAGATAATTAGTGAACCTTTACAAATACATAATATTGCCACAGGAAAAGAGTGTGTAGAACGGGTTCAAGAACTACTCAACAATGTGGGCTTAAACCATAGATTTGTTAATCGCTATCCTCATGAATTTTCAGGAGGTCAACGTCAGCGTATCGCTATAGCAAGAGCTTTGGCCCTAAATCCAGAGTTCATTGTCTGTGACGAACCTATTTCAGCCTTAGATGTATCAATACAAGCACAGATAGTTAATTTACTAGAGGAACTGCAGGATGAATTCAAACTAACCTTCCTTTTTATTGCCCATGATTTGAGTATGGTTCGCCATATCTCAAGCCGTGTAGCAGTGATGTACCTTGGTAAGTTAGTAGAACTCACAGACCGAGACCAGCTCTACACTGATCCACAACACCCATACACCAAAGCACTACTTTCCGCAGTGCCCATTCACGATCCATTAGTCGAGGAAAAGCGAAGACGAATTATTTTAGAAGGCGATGTGCCTAGCCCAGCACATCCACCTAAGGGATGCAACTTCAATACGCGTTGTCCTTTGGCAGAGAGAAAGTGCTTTGAGGACGAACCTTTGTTCCGGCAGGTTTCACCAGATATTTGGTGTGCCTGTCATCTGGTATGAGATACTGTCAAATCTGGTGTATGGCCGGTTGATGTCAGCGGCTTTTCTGTTGAGTACCTATTGTCTGCGCTCACAGAAGACATCAGGTGTATAGGAAGAATAAACGCCCTATTTGCCCTCAGGTCCAGCAGTAGCTTACCGTCAACCGCCCACTACTTGTCCGTCTGATAGCCCTGTGAATGCCGCGTGTATCGCCTCACAATCTAGCCGTTTTTCTATTAACGGTCCCATCCTAAAACTCCAGCCAGCCGTATCCCAGTAGCGCTGACGTCAGGCAGTTTACTAAGTCAGTCCGAATGACCAATCGATTCATGACCCCTTTCCAGGAGCCCTGGACTATCAGGCAAAATCAGCCGTACACGCCGTAACAATTCGCGTTACCGTGTCATTCACAACGGTCTAGGAGCACGGCAAATGTTTCACTAGACATTTCCCTAAGGCCATTCTCCACCTCGTGAATCAAATCAATAATCAATCTGATCAATGGCACATCGAAATCATCCTCATTGGCCAATTTTACGAGGATACCCAATTGCTCGGTCACCTCAGTTTTCCTTTTTCGAACTGCCAGGTCTCTCCAGATTCCAGAATGAGTTTTTGCTGACATTCGGTTAAATTCTGCCATCTCTTTAACACTTGCCTCGGCCTGAAGATCAGTGGCTCCCGGTAGATACGCCATTGGATCAAATCCGTTAAATCCCAATGGCTGTATTCCTTTTTTTGTGGCAAGTCCCATCACTTCACGCCCGATAGCAATCCAAAGTTTAGTGCGGTGCCGGTCCGCAAAGTTATCTGCCATGGAGTCATTGTTAAGGGCTGTAGCAAACAACATGGCGCCGTAGGCCAACTTACCCCACAGATACCCCCAAATATTGTCTGTCAGCACAGCGTCCGGTTCGAAAATCTGTAACAACTTATGCATTTCTTTTGTACGACTCAAAATTGTGCCGTCGATTTCACCTACTACGACGGCACCCCGATTACCGAACAAAACCTGCCCAGGTCCATGCCAATCCGCACCGAAATTGACAAAGGCCCCAACAGTGGCACTTTTCCCCACCACTTCGGAAATGCTTAGCTCATTTAGTCCGTTTTGCGCTGAGACTACAAATCCCTCTGCAGACAAATGTGGTCGAATCGTTTCGATAGCAGTCCTGGTATGCTGCGCCTTGACAGCGAGTACCACTCGATCAAAACGGCCCTCAACTTCATCCGGCGTTATCGCTGGAATGCGGATCACGAATTCGTCAAGCGGGCCGGAAATCTCCATTCCGCGAGTCCGGCATGCCGTAACGTGATCACGTTCAAGATCTACCAAAAGAACATCGATACCGGCTCGTGCCCAATAGGCTGCTAGTGTCCCGCCTATCGCTCCACCGCCCCACACCAATATCGGTTCAGTCACTGTTGGCACTCCACTCTTTTAAATATTTTTCCGGTCACCTTATGGATCAAACAACATAGCCGTAGAGTCCCACGCCGTCATCTACAATTGGGATATTGCCGCCACGGCCTGCGCCCAAGTTTATCTGAACCATCTCCCCCAGTGAACCTTCTGGCACCACAGAACATTGTTCAAAGACGGGAGTCGTGAGAAAGTAACCTGACCGGTATTTTCCAGTCCAGGAGGTGAGGGAGAATATCAACCTTTACGGACAGGAGTAGGACATGCTGGGAGTTATTTGAAGAACATTTTACCGAAGTCGGTAATCCGATTCAGGTCATAGGTACTCACATCAATGACTTATACCAAGAAAATTATAGAG
>JASMAO010000075.1 GCA_030754315.1 SAR202 cluster bacterium | reverse complement strand
AATGGAGATAGGTGGCCGTCTTGGATTATAGTCGCAGTCCCTTCGTTGAGATTGACCAATTAGAAGGTGTGAACTGCAAAACTCACCCTTATTTCAACTGATCTAGGACGAATGGGCACTTGGGAATGTTCTATTGTGAGGACGTTTGAGGTGGTTACTGTTTAGGTCAATCCAATGGGTCTCGTATATTTACAGCGATTGTTTAGACTAGAGTTCCCCCTTGGTGGCGGTCTCTCCGATTACGGTCTGATTCGGTCAGCAATGGATTCATCTTGTAGATGAATTCTTGGAGAGTTTCTTCTTCTGTGGCGGTACTAGTGTCAATCTCAAATTTGTTTTGGATCAATGATGACTGGAATCCCTCTTCAAATTGTTTCAAGACAACGTCGATATCTTTCTCTTTGAGCACACCGTTCGTATGGGGATTTTCTTTCATGCGTTGTTTGATGACTTCATCTGTGGCCTTGATATGAACCAACACTAAATCTGGGGCGTATTCCATGATCGCACGTTCAATGTTGGGCCCTACAAGGCTACGATCCCCAGGGTGACCCTCATGTCCATAGTCGAAATAGAGACGGCCATATATCGTATCTTCGATGTGCAATCCAATCATCAGGTAGTCGGGATAGAATCCTTGTTCATGTTCGCGACCTTCGAGGAAGGCGAATTGCTGGATGTGGTAGTACATGCTATGCCGCTGAATCTGCTCTTTGATTTTCGGTGCTAGGGCTAATAATTGTTCCTGTTCTTGGTCATCCAATTCAGAAAGATGGTCTGTGGGTGGATGCCCTGAGGTATGTGGGATCTTGTAGTGGTCGTGAAATAGGCCGAACTCCGCGCCCATTTCTTCCTCACCCCACTTGAAGATAGCATGCGCTAACGTTGTTGTTCCTGAGTACTCGCAGCCGACAAGAATTAATTTCATGTTTGCTCCTAGAGAATCAATCAATGTGAAATGTAGCACATTCCGAGCTAAATTAAGAAGAAGGCTGCCATTTTTGAGTGCCTAATTGTAGTGTATATGGTGTGTAGGGGTGATGATTGTTTGACCTTGATATTGGAATAATAGCTACAATTCAGGATAGTTTCCAAGCTATAAATGTAATCTAAGACCCAGTTGAGATAAATATCTGACGCGGATCGAATTCTACGTTGCGATGTAGGATTTAGTGTTTTGTGTAATGCAGGGACTCTGTGTCTAGTTTTCTGATAAGAGTAATTGTGCGGACACATGGTCGGTTATAAGAATGTTGGCGAGGCGACTTGTTAACGCGACTTGCAGTGGTCTAATTCGTTCCTTACCAGCACCAACTACAGCTATGACTTTAGCGCGCCGCTTAACCATGTCGGTTAAGCCGTCCAGACCTAGACCAATCGCATGTGTTTGCTCCTGATTTACTATATTGCCGTTGGAATTGAACCACCAGTGGGAGGCAATTTCGCCGACAGCACCACGCCCCACAAGATCTTTAACAATTTCTAAATTTACAAGACCCATTCTCACGACAGTAGAAAGGTTTGGATCCGCTGGTGCAATGGGTACTATTGCAACGGTGGCTTCTTTGTACAACTCCGTAACACGTTTTACTAAAGGAAGCTTCTCGATCAAATTGCCTACTTTCTTGTCGACCACGGCTGGAGCGGGCATTAGTAAGGAACGGCCTCCGAATTTGGAAGCAAGTGTGGAAGCCAGTATGTTTGCCTCCGATGGGTCATATTCTACTCCCATGACTCCTTCCATTGGGATTACTGTGAGGCCAGGCAAGCTTCTGGGTGCCTTGACTTGACGGACTATGTAATTTGCCATACGGCCCCATGGGACAAGCAATACGTCTTGGTTTGTTAAATGACTCTCCAAGTAACGAGCAGCTGCGTGGGCAATACTTATGACAACTGCTTCTTTGGGGGCTGAGTCATCAGAGACTTCCAGTACGTCCGTTCGGCCAGGGACAGTGATCACCTCCTCTAGCTCATATTTGTACCGGACATTCTGCGTGAGACGAACTCTTTCCTCTCCATCAAGTGTTGGTACCACTAATGTCTGTACGATTCCGTCTTTTCTTGCTTTACTGAGCCATCGGCGGACGGTGGATTGGTCTACCCTTAAGTCAGAAGCCAGACTATCGATGCTCTCCCCTAATTCGTAGTGACGAATCGCCACGCTGACTAACTCTGCACTTGAACGTTGAGTTCGGTTATTCGAGGTCATTTTGTACCCTTATCATACAAGCAATGCACATTTGCGCAATTTTGCAATATTGTGCACAAATTTTCGCATGTGATTGCAAACCTGTCAAACATGCCTCGCCAAAGGTTTAACAACAGGAATAGGATTTGGTGAGACAGTAAGGGTTATCCCTTGGAGGAACATATTAATGGTAACGGTCGTTCAAGGTGTCCAGAGAGCTTCGCAAATGTGCCTGCCGCTGACCGCGGTGAACAAGAATGACGTTGCGCTTGTTGGAGGTAAAGGCGCTAGTTTAGGGGAGTTGTTAAGGGCCGGTGTTCCTGTGCCACAGGGGTACGTGGTAACGACAGATGCTTACCGAGAATTCATGTCTGAAAATGGCATTGAAGTGGAAGTAGAACGTGTGTTGAAGGACATTAATGTAAACGATTCATCGGAGTTGTCACGTGCGGCCAATCAGTTGCAGGAATCGGTTCTTTCCAGTTCCTTATCCAACTCGATAGGATCGATGATACGAGACGCTTATCATGATCTAGGTCGTGGGCCAGTGGCGGTTCGGTCATCGGCGACAATAGAGGACTTACCAGACGCTTCTTTTGCTGGGCAGCATAGAACGTTTTTAAACGTTGTTGGTGAAGAAAATGTTGTTTGGGCAGTGAGGGCATGCTGGGCATCATTTTTCGAGCCGCGCGCCATATTTTATAGAGAGAACCAAGGTATTCCGCATTCCGGGACTGGATTCGCGGTTCCGGTTCAACGAATGGTACCTGCGGATGTGTCGGGCGTCATGTTTACACTAGAACCTGGAAGTACCGAAGGTGGGCCTATGTTGATTGAGGCAGTTTATGGACTAGGTGAGCCTCTTGTTTCCGGTGAGATTTCTCCAGATGTGTACTGGATTACCCGTCACGGCTTGCGGATTGCAGGCAGGAAAATCGAGTCACAGGAATGGATGCTTACCAAAGGGCCGACCGGAACCGGTTTTCAAGATGGATCGATTAAAACGCCGGTGCCTCAGGATATCACGCATCGACAAAAACTTACTGATATGCAAGTCGGTGTTCTTGCAGAAATTGGGTTTCAACTTGAGGAACACTACGGGGTACCCCAAGATGTGGAATGGGCGTGGGCCGGTGGGTCACCTTACGTACTCCAGTCTCGACCGATAACGGTTATCCAAAAAGGACAGGCGTCACCTGTTGAATGTGTAAGCGGTGTTTTAAATAAACTTGTTTCTGGTGCAGGAGCGAGCCCCGGCATAGCTGCAGGACCCGTGCGTGTAGTTAAAGATGATACGGAGTTCCCAACCGTAAAAGAAGGGGACGTGTTGGTAACGGGAATGACGACCCCGGATTTCGTGCAGGTAATGAAGAGGGCATCGGCTATAGTGACTGATCGGGGAGGTAGGACCTGTCATGCGGCGATTGTCGGTAGAGAGATGGGTCTTCCATGTGTGGTCGGCACCGGTGATGCCACTACCGTGCTTGCAGGTCATTCTATTGTGACCGTGGATGGACGTGCAGGCGAGATCTACGCGGGTGATGTGGCAGGTCCACTCGGTTTCAATGAGACGTCCGATCGGGAAACATCGCCTGTACCTACAAAAACTAAGCTTTATGTGAACCTGGCCGATCCGGACTCTGCGGGAAAAGTGGCCTCGATGGATGTTGATGGGATCGGGCTACTGAGAGCAGAATTTATGATTGCCCACCTAGGTGAGCATCCGAGAGCTATGCTAGAGTCGGGACGAGGGGTGTTGTTTTCTGCGCATCTTACCGAGGGTATAGAGAAGTTTGCCTCTGCGTTCGCACCTAGGCCGGTTATATATCGTTTTTCAGACCTTAAGACGAATGAATACCGTAATCTAAAAGGGGGGGAATCGTACGAATCTTGGGAGGAAAACCCGATGATGGGGTATCGAGGGAGTGCTAGGTATCTTGCTGAACCTGAGCTTTTTGCCCTTGAGGTTCAGGCATTAAAAGCAGTTCGTGAACGATTTCCAAACGTGTGGGCGATGGTCCCATTTGTAAGGACGGTGTCTGAGATCGAAGGTGTTCAGGCATTGCTGCAGCAGCATGCTTTAGAACAGGGCCCAGATTTTAAGTTGTGGATGATGGCAGAGGTTCCGTCGAATGTTATATTACTCGACCAGTTTTTGGATGCCGGTGTAGATGGCATTTCCATTGGAAGTAACGATCTTACGCAACTTACACTCGGAGTAGATCGTGATAACGAGGGGCTTGCATCGATCTTTGATGAGCGTAATCCTGCAGTAACCCAGTCCATAGAGCACGTCGTTAAACGATGCATAGCCCGTGGGGTTACTGTATCCATTTGTGGTCAGGCACCATCGGTTTATCCAGAATTCACGAAGAAATTAGTCGAGTGGGGTGTAACCTCAGTGTCTGTAACCCCCGACATGATAAACGAGACAAGAAGAATTCTTGCGGCATCAGAAACCGCCCTGTTGTCCGTGTAGGATACAGTGAAAAAACGATTTGCAAAGAATGCGGAGAGACCGAAGAGTTGGAATGTAAAATGGTCACATTGTCACACGGCGAAAGTTGTGCAAAAACTAAATCAAGGCAAAAGAAGGAGATTCAGAAGGTACCCATTTATTAACAGGAAGTCTTATACTGAATCGAGTGATTTTAGTTTTGATTTTCCCTTTACTCGGTGATTCTGACTTAGTAGGTGAAGCAATGATGAAACGCCTCGTGATTAACGGACCTAGAAAAGCGGAATTTGAGGATTTATCAATACCTACATGCCATGATGATGGCTTACTTATTCAGGCAGAGGCTACCGCTATCAGTACAGGAACGGAGATTCGGGCATATAAGTGTATTTCAGTTGATGGAAAAGGTGAACTTCTATACCCGAATGTTCCCATGTCGTTTCCGTTCGAGAACGGCTATTCAATGGTTGGTCGTGTGGTGGAGGTAGGAAGATTAGCCGAAGGATTTGATAAGGGCGACAGGGTGTTTGTTCCGGAACCACACAAGGAGTACACGTCCGTAGCTACCAGGGAGACCCTTAAATTACCAGAGAGTGTTTTAACTGAGCATGCGGTGTTCCTCAGTATATTGGGGGTTGGCCAACTTGCGCTTCGCAAAGGTAGCCCTGAGTTGGGCCAGAACATCGCTGTTGTTGGCCTGGGAGTCATAGGTCTCGCTACCGTGGCATTATGCCAGACGTTCAAATTTCCCGTTCTAGGCATAGATACAGATGGCCATCGACTCGAACTTGCGGGTGCAATGGGAATAGACGTCATTAGCCCAGAGGATTCAAATTTTCAACGTCAAGTGCTTGAATGGTCTGGTGGAAGAGGAGCGGATCTTGTAATTGAAGCGGCTTCGACGTGGCATGCGGTTAGGACGGCTATGGATGTTGCAAGAGAAGGCGGGACGATTGTGGTTGTCTCTAGACATACTGACAAGCCTGACTTCAGTCCTGTTAATCATCCCTACTTCGGCAAGGATTTGAAGTTGCTGACATCCTATGGCTACGCTGACGACAGATGGGATCGTATGGCATCTATGCGCCTGATGCTAAATATGTTGGAAACTGGGGATTTGGCAATTGGACCAATGATAACGCACGAATTTGAGTGGACAGAAATTCCAGAGGTGTACCACCGACTTGATGAGGGAGATTCGGAGCTACTTGGTGTAATTATACGTTGGACTGAAGGGCAATTGTGATAGAGATAAACAACCCCATGGGGCTAACAAGAATACCAATCTTTGGCTATACGGCAATCTGGGTTTTGTACTGTTAAATGACTCCAGGGTAAGTTCTCGTTACGTACCTTTCCACTTAGTCATTTTGGCTATTTGCCCAGCGCTCTAGAAATAGCCTCTCCTTGCTTAAGGCAAAAGTCGTAGAAGCCTCGTAAATCACTGCCTATGCAGAAATCTTTTATCCCCATTTCCATGTACGGCTTGGCGTTCTCTACACTGACCACGTCAGGCCGGCAAAGGATTCCTTTTTTAATTGCAGATTCGTAAGTGTGCATTTCTGCTTCCTTGACTGCAGGATGCTTGCTTTGCCCGGTTAGACCGACAGTCACAGAGTAGTCGGCGGGTCCAAAACAAATCATGTCTATTCCCGGAACCTCAAGGATTTGGTCTAGATTCTCGACTCCTCGTTTTTTTTCTATGATCAGAATGACCACGGTGTCGTTGACGGTCTGGACCATTTTGTCTGGATCCACGTTCACTCCGAAGTTGACGTTTCGTCGGTCAGCCCAGCCATGAATGCCAATGCCATTTGGTATCTCTGGACGTGCCGCAGCGACCGCTTCCTTGGCGTCTTCTGCTGTACGAATGTCTGCAAACAAAATGCTGTGGAATCCTGCTCCGATAGATCTTTCAACAAGGTATGTCCGTAGGTCTTGAGGTAGTTTGATCATGCCGGACATATGATCGAATAGACTTAGTGATCGTCCTATGTCGTCAAGGGTAAAAAGGTTGTACACACCGTCTGTGGCAAAAAACTCGATGTAATCGAACATACCTGAATGGCCGATTACTTCAACATAGCCTGGCCACATGTTTTGTAAGTGGGTGCCTATAGTCGGCTGACCATCATTTAACAATTGCCGTATGACGTTTCGTTTCATTTATGTAAGACTCCTGGTCAATCTTCAGAGTGTTTGGCACGATAGCAACAGGGACATCAATTATCTAACCATTTGCGCGATTTTCGGGACAATTTGTTCACCCGTGTGGAACATTTTGGAACATGGATCTTAAGGCGTCAATGATAGGGGTGGAGAAGTATAGTTGACAGAGGTTCTGACTGACAATTACACTCCCAATCAATCCGGATAATGAAAAGGGATATGGGATTGGTATTACAGAAAGACAATACAGAAAATGTCTATGAACGACTAGGTGTCAGGCCCGTTATAAACGCTTGGGGTGTGGCAACAGAACTTGGTGGTTGGACTCCTACTAATTCTGTCCAAGCGGCGATGAATGCTGCTAATAGCAACCAGGTTGAGATGTTGGAATTGCTCTCTAAATCGGGTGATTTGATCGCGGAAATGCTTGGATGCGAGGCCGCTTACATCACATCGGGCGCCGGTGCGGCTCAGGCCCTCGGTATAGCCGCGCTGATGGCTGGTAAGGATCCAGACAAAATATTGCAGCTTCCAGACAATACTGGCTTAAAAAATGAGATTATCATTCAGAAGAGAAATCGTTACATGTTCGATCGGTGTTATACATTCACCGGAGCCCGATTGGTCGAAGCAGGTGACCAGGATGCCACAACAAAAGAGCAACTAGAAGGCGCGATCGGTCCAACAACGGTAGCTCTCGCCTACTACTTACAACCCCCCTTAGACGAGTCGATAGTTTCGTTGGCAGAAATGGTTGAGATCGGGAGGTCTAAAGGAGTGCCGGTGATCCTAGACGCGTGCTCTCAGATATATCCTCTTGACTATTTTAAAGATAATGCTCAGTCTGCGGATCTCGTCACGTTTGGTGCCAAGTATATGGGGGCGCCACATTCGACTGGCTTTATATGCGGAAAGCGTGAATTGATTGAAGCT
Source organism: SAR202 cluster bacterium (assembly GCA_030754315.1). Taxonomy (GTDB): domain Bacteria; phylum Chloroflexota; class Dehalococcoidia; order Lucifugimonadales; family JASMAO01; genus JASMAO01. The sequence goes on along the minus strand of JASMAO010000075.1, from coordinate 1,126 downwards.
GTGGCCGCACAGTCTTTCGTCGCTTTTCACTATGATGGAAGCCGTGCTGTTGGCCGAGCCATGAAGGTCGACCGTCAAGAAATTATTGGAGTAGTTACCGCACTCGAGGATTGGTTTACGATGAATCACGAGGACCGGATTTTAGGTTACGAAACACGTTTCGAGACCATCGTGGCCGAGGTTGAAAGCATCTACGGAGTTACCACCCAGCGCGTCGAGCATCCACACTATGTACCGTATGTGCTCAACGTTGTATTTGACTCAGCGATTCTTGGTAAAACTGCGGAGCAGGTCAGAGCGGAATTAGACGATTGTAATCCAAGAATATGGGTTGGCGCGAGCACCAGTGAGGGTAAGGAGACGATTAATATTGTTGTTCACACGATGAATGAAGGAGAGGCTGAGATAGTGGCGAAGCGGTTGGCCAACTCGCTTGGAAAAGACCAGTAATCCGTCAGGAATTGGCGTGAATTGAATGGCCCCAGGGAACTAGACAAAAATTTGGTTATTAATTGGTGCCAACATTTCTTTCAACGGAGCGACCAATGTGACAATATAGGATGAAAGATCTTGGTAATCATGATAGGTTGGAGGTTTGTGTTTTGAAGAATAAAGATGAGATAAGTGTGGAGCTTGAGAGCGACCAGTTGACGTGGCTGGATCAAATTGTAAGCGACTATGATTTTCCTGATGAATCCAAGGCATTGCGGGTACTGATTGATTACGCTATTCAGGACGGTGATGCCGATCTTATCTTTTCGCCGGAAAACATGCGGTGCCAGCATTGCTGAATTAAGGGAAAGATTAGCCTTCGGTCGTTAAAAATTGGTGGTGAGGTTTCGCATTAATTGACCAGTAACCTGAATTAATAAACTATCTCTGATATACGTTGTAATTAGTCCATAGACTTATTGATTGGTTTTGTACCTGTCGGGTTTGATGTGCTCTCCAGATTATCCCTCTGATACTATTTGCGTAGTATGAATGTGGTTGTATCTTCAGGAGGGTTTTGATGGACGTTCTAGATTACAGATCGAGCTTCGTTATTAATACTTCAGCTGTAGATGGCATGGATCTGAATACGTGTAGGACTCAAATCATGGCCCGATGTGTTGTTGATAATCGA
>JASMAO010000074.1 GCA_030754315.1 SAR202 cluster bacterium | reverse complement strand
ATATTGTCTATCCACCTATCTGCAAAATTGAGCGGCACATTGAATTCAGCGTCCCAGGCTGCTGCACAAGAAAACCTTGGGGAATCTATTCAGCTTATTGATAGTAAGCAGGTATCTATGGGACTTGGCTTCAGTGTAATCGCAGCCGCAGAGGCCGCCAGAGAAGGCGCTTCTCTTGCTGATGCTGCCGCAGTAGCTACATCCGTACTTGATAGGACTCAAGTATTCGTGCTACTCGATACACTCGACTATCTAGAAAAGGGAGGACGTATCGGAAAGGCTAGTGCATTGCTTGGCAGCGTTTTCCAAATAAAACCCATATTGACTGTGGAAGACGGCGAAATAGCTACCAAGTCAAAGGCTAGGACCTTTAAGAAGGGATTGCTGAGCTTGCAGCAATTCACTGAGGAATGTGGAGAGCTTGAGAGAGCGGGAATTCTCTATTCGACTGACGACACCGAAGCAAACGCTTTCGCCGAAGGTCTTAATAATTCATTCGTTAATAATGCCAAGCCGTCAATAATACGGTTGAGTCCTGTAATTGGTGCGCACGGAGGGCCCGGAATCATAGGCGCAGTTTGCGTCACAAGCAAAAATTAGAATTCCCGCGTTGTAGATAAGTTGATCTTTCCCAGGACACTCTCAGCCACAAAGGGCGTCTTTGATTTCACTGGTCTCCTTTCAGTATTAAGACATGTGTGACATCTCCTGTCCCTGCACATTAAACAGACATTCGAATTGGTACCGGTAGGTTAGTTAATGCGTATTTCAATTGTCCCAACAAGATTAAAAAAACTGATATTTATCTCACTTGGATTGGTATGCCTCGCGTTGGGCATCGTTGGGTACGTGGTGCCAGGCCTGCCTGGCACTATCTTCCTCATCATCGCAGCCTCGCTTTTCGTACGATCATCGGAACGTCTCTACAATTTCGTTGTTCAAAACAAGCTATTTGGTCACCAGGTAAAGGAATTCCTAGAAACAGGAGCGATGCCCTTAAAGGCGAAAATTACTGCTCTGATCTCAATATGGATTTTCTCGATAGCTTCTGTTTTCCTCGCGCCCTACATATTGTTTTTTCACTTGTTCGTTTTAGGGCTTGCTGTCGTTGGCACTATTTACATCATCTCTAGGCCTACAAAGACCAGATCGCATTTAACAGAAGGCAAATAAATATGTCACGGGTTTCTAGCAAAGAATGTGACCCCAGTACCAATAATTTAACCCGCACAAGGGTTGAGGAATTCTCCTCGTTGACTTCTTTGACGCTTGCGGCATCAACCATTACTCTAACTTCGGCGGCGGCGTAACATCCCAACAGCCATTAATTAACGATACAGTGCGTTTTTACGTTTTTCTAGTAGGCTTTGCAAACAAGGCAAAGGAGCTAAGATGCCCACTAAATTAGCAGTCTACGGCGGGCCAACAGCCATCAAGTCTGACCCAGGTGACATTTTCGATTGGCCAATCATTACTAGTGAGGACGAGGAGGCGGTTCTCAAGATACTCCGGTCCGGAAAGATGTCTGGGTTGGATGTGACGCTACAGTTCGAAGAGGAATTCGCCGAGTTCCACGGGGTTAAGTACGCTTTGGCGGTAAACAACGGTACGGCGTCACTTCACTCAGCAATGTTCGGCTGCGGCGTGGGCGTTGGCGATGAGGTCATCTGTCAGAGCCCTACCCTCTGGGCATCTGCATTGCCGGCTTTCAGTCTCGGAGCCACAGTAGTATTTGCTGATATCGATCCTCTTACGCTGACCCTGGATCCCTCAGACGTCGAACGGAAGATCACTGACCGCACTAAGGTCATCGTTGCAGTTCATTATTTCGGTCATCCCACCGACATGGACAGTATTATGGATATCGCCAATCGACATGGAATTAAGGTATTGGAGGACGTTTCCCACGCACATGGAGGCTTATACAAAGGGAGATTAGTCGGCACAATCGGCCATGTGGGTGCCATGTCTGTCATGTCCGAAAAGGCACTGGCTGTCGGAGAGGGTGGATTCCTCGTCACAGACGACAGGGAAATATACGAACGTGCAGTCACCTTCGGACACTACGAGCGCACTGGATGGATGGACCACATGGTAAAACACAGGGTTGAAAGCACTGATTTAACACCTTTCAATGGTGTCCCCTTAGGTGGCTTCAAATTCAGAATGCATCAACTATCATCTGCCTTGGGACGAGGTCAACTCAAGCACTACAATGATCGGATGGAGGAAATCCAGATGTCGATGAACTACTTCTGGGATCTGCTTGAAGGCGTTCCTGGACTAAGACCTCACCGCCCCATCAATAAATCGGGCAGTACCATGGGCGGATGGTATTCGCCTCATGGTCTGTATTTCCCGGAAGAAATGGGTGGAATCAGCGTGCAGAAATTCTGCGAAGCAGTACGTGCCGAAGGTGCGATGACAAACCCTGGCATGAGCGATTTGTTACATCCTCACCCGGTTTTCAACGAGGCAGACATCTATGGTCATGGTAAGCCAACTCGAATTGCGAACAGCGACCGTGATCTGCGTCAACCACGAGGCAGTCTACCGGAATCGGAGCGCATGGTAAATCGTGTGTATTCAATACCTTGGTTCAAACATTTCAGGCCTGAAATTATCAAAGAACATGCCGAAGCTTTCAAAAAGGTGGCTGAGAATGCAGCAGCATTGGAGGAGTAATAAGACATGCCCAAACGCGTCAACCCGACAGTAACGGAGATTGACTCATGGTTGCATGAACGGTCGAACTGGGGACGATGGGGCGATAAAGGAGGGGCCGGTGCAATCAACCTCATCACGCCCAAAAAGCGCAAGCAAGCAGCGGAATTAGTTGAAAGTGGCCGTACAGTTTCCCTAAGCCGCCCGTTACCAGTAGAGCCAAGCCAGGAAAACCCACAACCGGTACAACACTACATGACTGTCAAGAAAGCTGACGACAGCACTGGGGGTTACGCATGCGACTATATAGGGATATTCCAGCATGGATACTCAGTGACACATATAGATGCCTTGTGCCACCACTGGGGAAATGATGGAATGTGGGAAGGATTGGATCCCGCCGAAGAAATATCCTTCAATGGAGCTCTTTCAAGTTCAGTTGATGCTTGGAGTGACGGGATTGTAACTCGTGGCGTTCTATTAGACGTGCCCAAGTACAGAAACAAACCATATGTTGATGTAAACGATCCAGTTCATGGCTGGGAATTAGAAGATATAGCAGCTTCTCAGAAAGTCTCCATTGAGCCCGGAGATGCTCTAATTGTCAACTGTGGGCGCGAATCCTTTTCCAAGATAAACGGAGGCTTATTTTATACCCCACCAAACCACCCTGGGGTACATCCTTCGTGCATAAAATTTATTCGGGACAATGATATCGCTTTATGGGGTTGGGACATCGCGGATGACCCCAAGTTTGAGTACGGTCACTCGAGAACAGTCCACTCCATTCTAAGCTCATACGGCGTTGCAATTCTGGACAATGCGCTTTTAGAGCCTTTAGCCAAAGCATGCGCAGAGGAAGACAGATACGAGTTTATGCTCACAATAAATCCTCTCATCGTTCTAGGAGGTACGGGATCGCCAGTGAACCCGATCGCCGTATTCTAACCCCGCCAATATCAATATTCCCGCGAACAAATATTTCAATTCTGGCTACAGTATGTTAGTTCGTTAGAGTTTAAACCCTGTCAAACGACGGGATCTATTTGTGCCTCACGATAGCCAGACCACTGCTTAGATCATGGAGGTCAGCCTGCACCTTTGGACTTGAAGCCACCATTATGAAGAGATTAATGTCTCTTCATGACAATTTCACCCGCCAAGAATCAGCAGTGCTCGGTGTATAATCCAAATATCGGATGTTGTCATCCGATATCCAAGTGATCGTCTCTGCCATAATAGATGGAGATTGGATTGCTGAACCGTCGGGTCAATATTATTGCCGCAAATACACTGGGTGCGGCGGAAAAGGCAATCGAGAAAAACTCAAGAAGCACCCCACCCCACCCATTCCTGTAAAACACAATGAGCATTGTTTCAAAAATTTACGCACGAGAGATACTGGACTCCAGAGGTAACCCCGCTGTAGAAGTGGACGTAACTCTGGATGATGGCACCATGGGACGAGCGTCGGTGCCTTCTGGTGCCAGTACGGGCGCCCACGAGGTAGTCGAGTTACGAGATGGCGACAAACAACGCTACAACGGCCTAGGGGTAAGAACTGCGCTGCGAAAAATAGCCTGTGAAATAGCTCCGCACATCATGGGAATGGACCCACAGAACCAGTCCGAAATAGATTCCATACTGTCCAGCCTTGACGGTACCCCAAATTTATCCCGTCTTGGAGGCAATGCTATCTTGGGAATCTCTATGGCAGTGGCACACGCTGAGTCATCACGGGTTGGAGTCCCTCTTTACCGACAGTTGTCCAATGGTCTGAGCACAGTTCTCCCGGTACCGATGTTCAACATCCTGAACGGAGGCCGTCACGCCAAAAACTCAACCGATGTTCAAGAATTCATGGTGGTGCCAGCAGGATTCGAAACTCTGAGCCAAGCGGTTCAAGCCGGGGTCGAAATCTACCACGTGCTCAAATACTTACTAGACAAAAACGGGCTCGGAACTAACATCGGGGACGAGGGTGGATTCGCCCCCAGTGTAAACACCAATCGTGAAGGACTTGACCTCCTTTTACAGGCGATAGAAACTGCTGGATATTTACCTGGTGAGCAATGTTTCATAGCCATGGACATCGCAGCAACCGAACTGTTAACAGAAGATGGTAAGTACTCCCTTACTAGAGAGAGCGAAATTCTCACTGCCCATGAACTAATCTCCCTATACACAGAGTGGACGGATGCCTACCCAATCATTAGTATCGAAGATGGAATGGGTGAAGACGACTGGGAAGGGTGGTCGGAGTTGACTAGGCAATTGGGAAATCGGGTACAGCTCGTCGGAGATGATCTGTTTGCAACAAACCCTACACGAATTCGCACAGGCATAAAGAAAAACGCCTGCACTGCAGCCCTGATCAAGATGAACCAGATAGGTACTATCACAAAAACACTGGAAGCGATACGGACAACAAAGGATGCAGGATGGGCAACCGTTGTCAGTCATCGCTCAGGTGAAACAGAAGACACTACTATCGCGGACCTAGCCGTTGGAACTTCCGTTGGACAGATTAAGGCTGGGGCGCCCTGCCGAGGAGAGCGAACAGCAAAATATAACCGCCTTTTAAGGATCGAAGAAGGACTTGGAAACAATGCTGAATATGCCGGTCTTTCTGTCTACAACAGCATCTTGAACTACCAACCAACTGAATCATTAACGGACAAAACTTAGGAACAACACACACGGGGAGTAGAACTTTATGACGACTCGAGTAGGTATTAACGGCTTCGGACGCATCGGCAGACAGGTATTGAGAGCCATAACGGAACGTCACCCAGACAAAATCGAGGTGGTCGCAATCAACGACCTAGCAGATACTACGACAAACGCTCACTTATTCAAGTATGACTCCAACTATGGAGTGTACTGTGGGACTGTCGAAGCTACGGAAGACTCGATCGTGATCGACGGCAAGTCAATCAAAGTGCTCGCAGAACGAGACCCGTCTCAACTACCATGGGGAAACTTTGACGCTGAGATAATTGTGGAATCCACCGGGTTCTTCACCGATGCATCAGCAGCAGCAGGACACCTAAAAGGTGGGGCAAAGAAAGTTATAATTTCTGCGCCTGCTAAAGGTGAGGATGCGACCATTGTCCTCGGCGTAAATGAAGAAACTTACAATCCTGCACTCCACAACGTGATCTCCAACGCCTCTTGCACGACCAACTGTATAGCCACCATGGCTAAAGTCCTAAACAACAATTTCGGGATCGAGAGAGGTCTTATGACCACCATCCACTCATACACAAATGACCAGAAGATTCTCGATCAGGTCCATGACGATCTCCGCAGAGCAAGAGCCGCGGCCGTAAACATCATCCCAACCACTACAGGCGCTGCTAAGGCAGTTGGGCTTGTACTACCAGAATTGAACGGCAAAATCCACGGTATGGCTTTTCGAGTGCCCACACCAACAGGCTCGGTTACAGACTTCGTTGTAACCCTCAAAAAAAACGCTTCAGCAAATGACGTCAATTTAGCTTATAAGGAATCTGCCGCTGGGCAAATGAAAGACATAGTAGAGTACACAGATGAGCCGATCGTGAGCATGGACATAAAACAGAATCCTCACAGCTCAATAATTGACGGCTTATCAACGATGTCCATGGACGGAAACATGGTCAAGGTAATCGGGTGGTATGACAACGAATGGGGTTATAGCTGCCGGACTTCCGACCTGTGCGCGTTCCTTGCGGATAGCGGTCTATAATCAAATGTACTACGATTAGGTCCTCAGCTCATTTTGAAAACATGGGCATGATTGATCTAAAGTAGAGCCTTGCAAATCACGTATCCACCATAACAAAACCGGTTCTCTATCGTGGTTTAGAAACTCTGATCAAGCCGATAGCACAATGGCTTCAAGAGACCTCTGTCAGCTTATTGACGCTTTCAATTCAGGTGAACTACTGCGACCAGCAGCGGATACTATGAATTTAGTAGATCTTGCAAATGCGATTGCGTTTTTGGCCGGAGCCGGCGACCTAAATCTGACTTCAGGGGCACGTCGTCTCATCGATCTAATCGGTCCGTCGACACATCTCGTTTTCATCTTAGCAGACGGATTCGGTATGAACTTTGTAGAGGAAATGGATAATGAAGCCTTCATTCCAACACAGTTGTCAATGGAACTACAAACCGTTTTCCCATCGACCACTTCCGCCGCTCTCACAACACTGGCTACTGCGAAATGGCCTGGGACTCATGCTGTACTTGGTTGGTTTCTGTACCTACCTGTGATAGATGCTGTCACAACGATACTCCGATTCACACGAACATCAGACGGCACGGACTTGTCTAAACTTGGAGTTAATCCCAATCATGCTTTCCCTCAACAATCTTGGATGGCTCAGATTCAGCGAGAATCACTCAGCCTATTCCCTGAGGTCATTTTGCCCTCCATCTACTCCTCCTATTTTACAAACGGAACCCGAAGTGAGGGTTACACAGGCCTGAAACACGCGATGGACAAGATAATCACGCGGACTAAAGAGAATGATGGGCCCACATTAACATACCTCTACTGGCCCAATATCGACTCAACCTGCCATGAGCTCGGAACACATCACTTAACAACAACCTCCACGGTAACGGAGTTGGACCAGGAATTACTGAGACTATCTATGAGGCTTCCAAAAGATACCAAAGTGGTGCTTACAGCCGATCATGGATTACTAGATGCCAACGAGACACAAACTCATTGGATAGAACCCGGTGACGAACTATCCTCATGTCTATCCAAAGCGCCTTCCGGCGATGCTCGAGAGGTTTACTTTGCGCCGAGGGATGGTCAAAAATCACGTTTCCGAGATAGATTCTCCTCACGCTTCGAAAACCGATTTATACTACTGACCGTGGAAGAGGCCACAGAACTTGCATTATTCGGACCTGAACCACTGTCATTTAAATCCAGGGAACGTCTTGGCGACATAGTGGCAATATCTCTTGGGGCGGATGCAATACGATACAGGCACACTCATTCGAAATCGAACGTAATGGAAAAAAAATACGCATCTCACCACTCAGGACTCACTCCATCTGAGATGCGCATACCGCTAATCGTCCTTTAGTCGCTCTGTTCCAAGGTGTGAAGGGCTATTTAGCTAGACTCCAGTTCGTATTCAATGCGCTTGGCCCACCAACTCTTAGTAGTCTAAGCTACACAATTTTCTACCAAATGCTCCAGCCACCATCTACGACAAGGTTTTGACCAGTAATCCATCCGCCTGCAGGTGATGCAAGTAAAACAACAGCGCCCTTCACATCGTCCGGTCTACCGGTCCGACGTAATGGCTGGGATTCACGAGCGCGGAGCACCATTTGGGAAGGGGTACCTTCTTGCGGGATTTGGCCTGGGCTCAAACAGTTAACCGTAACACCATACTCCCCAAATTCCACCGCGAGTGATTTAGTTAAGTTAATCACAGCACCCTTAGCTGCTTGATAAGGCGGTCCAGACCTTTTGAAATCAAACCCGTCATAGAAGCGTTTGTCGTTGCTCAAAAATCCATGGATAGAGCCCAAGGTGATGATAGAACCAGAGCGCTTGGGAATCATCACGCGCGCTGCTGCCTGAGCACATAAATATGTGCTGGTAACATTAGTATCAAGGGTGTTTCGAAACTCCTCAATATCTGCATCTGGAATGTAGGTCGTCGTAGAGCTTCCACCCGCATTACAGACCATTATGTCCAACTGCCCTCTATCGTCCACAACTGATTTGACCAACGCATCCACATCCGACTCGACCGTAACATCGCAGCCGAGTCCCGTGCAATCAATACCTGCATCACGCAGAGCTATAGCTACTTGCTCACAGAGCTTCTTCCGTCTGCTGGCGATGTAAACAACCGCACCCATCTCCCCGAGTGCTGTAGCCATAGCTCTGCCCAAGTGGGTGCCTCCTCCAGTTACTACAGCAACCCGACCGCTGAGATCGAATAAGTCATGTGTCGTAGTCATTGGAAATGCCTCGTGGGTATGTTTTTTTGTTCCCTGTTTTCAGAGATCGATATTATGTGGGCATCAAATTTTTGTCAGCACAACGCAGGTTGGTAATCAGCGCTCAATTCCTATTTCTCAGAGTCCATCCATAATCTGTTGCCGCTTCCATACCTGATCTATTTCTCCGTCATAGAATCGATCAGGGTTCTCAATAGCCCAAATGTGTCTGTGAATAATTACGCTATCTGGTTCCATTTTGAGCGCGCTAGGCCAAAGGAACACGTCCTTTTTATGATCGCCCTCTTGGTAAAATCTAAGTCCGTCTTTGAAGAGTGCATCCGCTCCTGATGATATAGCACCCTGAAGATTGGACGAACTTCGTTTAGAAGTGGGAATTCCGTTATTAATCGCCCATTGTTCGAGCGCCTGAGCGACACCTGGGAGACGAACATCGAAGCCGACACCATGTAAGTAAGAAATTCTACCATCCGTATTTAATAGGAAGCCATGACCAACGTGTTTGAATCCGTATAACTGACCAGTAACGGCCTGGGAATCAATCGCGATTGGGAAAGTAACCCCCGCAGCATCAACTTAAGGACGCACCCTATCTCGACCCTGACCATCCATGACAATCGCCAAAACGTCAACGCCGCGTGTGTGATGCCACTCATAAAACCGCTGCCATACAGGCAACTGGCCCCGATACCCTCATCATTAAGCCCAAAAAAACACGGCGACCCGCCTACCTCTGAAATTCGACAGCCGTACCTCCTTGGAACCAACAGAGAGCAGAGAAAAATCGAAGGTGAAGTCGCCTACGTCAACCCCAATTGTATTAGGCTGGGTAGTCTTGTTCATTCATGGCCTCCAGGCAGGGGCACACGGCCCCCGGCTAGAACGTTCAACCGACCCCGTTGAATCCCACTGATACGAAGTCCCCTTCAACCATCACCGGCGTAATACGTTCTCCTCCTGAAAGACTCTCAACCGTAGCCCATTCCTCCGGATTAAGTGCCAGATCTATCTCTTCATACTGAGTTCCAGCCTGTCCAAGCTCTTCTTTGAGCGCGACGGAATAGCTACATCCGGGATGTGTATAGACGACCAGTGTATTTTTCAATACATCCCCCCATCGAAGTAACGCTGCCTTAGTAATCGAATTATCGCCTTTTAAAAGTTAGGCAGTCAAGATCATAATCCATGATCATCGCGTCAGGCTAACGGGACCAGCTGTATACAAACCGGATACGGCACTTCAATTACATGCCCGGTACGCTCCAATGTGCCAGCCTGTTGATCGATATTGAATGTCAGAACCGTGTCACTGTCCTGATTAGCAACAAGCATCAATAAACCCGACGGATCAATTTCGAAATTCCTAGGATATATGCCTTGTGTAGACTCACGATCCACATATGTCAATTTTCCTGTATTTTCGTCTACCGAAAAAATAACAATACTGTCGTGACCTCGATTGGAACCATAGATAAACCTGCCGGATTTGGCAACGTGGATGTCTGCAGTATAGTTTATGCCAGAGAACTCTTCTGGAAGCGTCGGCAGTGTTTGGATCGGATCAAGTTTTCCTCCATCCAATGAAAATGCAGTCACTGTTGAGTCGAGTTCGTTTATTACGTATGCGTACTCCCCG
>JASMAO010000073.1 GCA_030754315.1 SAR202 cluster bacterium | reverse complement strand
TGATTCCCGACAAGATACAAGTTGGGCAGGCTACTTTTTGTACCTGCTGATTAGCCACCCTATTATTACACCTACACCACCACCGACACCGATATCACTGCCAGTACTACCAGTTAAAGGCGGTCCGACAATAAACGCAATCGCCAATACACTTAATGCGCCTATACCAGCCCCAATTCCCATATAAAGACCATCCATCAAAAAAACCTCGGCCTCCAATTCATAACTCTCATAATTCAGCTAAGACACCCGGCGGCGAGGACGTTGGTATCCAATCACAGTAGCATACCTTTCTCTCCGTTACCTATAACCTCCCACAAACCAACCTTAGTCACTTATGATCGCAGGAATAGACCAAGATTGACTTACCTCAGCGAATGTATCAACGGAGTGGTATGGTGTTATCAGAAACCGAAAACAAGGTAGGAACATGAAGATCACGGACATCAAAGTCAACCGACTAAGGCCTCAGCAAAATGGAGCGGGAGGTAGCCTGATAGTCCGTGTGTTTACAGATGAGGGAGTCGTTGGCATCGCCGAAGGGGGGCGAAGTTTGGGGGTATTCAAAGCCTACGTTGACGAAATGATCAAACCACGGATAGTCGGTATGAGCCCACTTCAACCCAGGCAGATTTGGGAGATCCTAGCCCCCGGCACTTCGGAACATGCCACGCGGATCCCGTCCCAGATCGTTGGTTCGATCGACGTTGCGTGCTGGGACATCATGGGTAAAGCGGCAGGACTACCAATATATGCCCTTCTTGGAGGGGCTAAAAGAACAAAGATACCCTTGTATTGGAGCAGGGGAAACGGCTGGTGCAAAGAACCTGAGGAGATGCTCGAAGAGGTCCAAGAAGGTTACGAAAAAGGCTATAGAGCCTTCAAGGTACGTATGGACTGGCGCGACTATCGTCAAGACAGTGACCCTACGAAAGACCTTGCCATCTTCCAGAAGTGCCGAGAGTGGTTGCCAGACCACGTGCCCCTGGGTTTTGACGCTAACTGTGGTTACTCCGTATCCACAGCCATAGAACAGGGACGTAGATTGGAGGAGATGGGCGTCGCTCACTTTGAAGAACCCCTACCTCAATACGACTTTCCAGGCCTACGTCAGGTGGTTGATGCATTAGACTGCGCTATCTCAACAGGAGAGCAGGAAATCTCGGCGTGGCGGTTCCGGGACCTAATGATTCTTGGAAACCCAGACATTCTCCAGCCTGACATCCTGAACGTCGGAGGCCTATCGGAGGTCATGCGTGTCTATGAGATGGCCGTCGCCAACAACAAAGTCATCATGCCCCATAGTCCCAGCCTCGGAGCGAATTCCCTAGCTAGCCTTCACGCATACAGTACGGTGACCAATGCCGTGAGGCCCCATGAGTTCTCGGAAGAATTCACTGGACCTGTGGATCACGTTGCCTCGCTATTTATCGACCCCATCATCCCCAAGAATGGGGCAATCAGCCTCACCAACCGGCCCGGCCTCGGTGTGGAACTGGACGAGAAGGCACTGGCCAAGGCGATTATAGCCTGACACCGTCAATCCACCCACCTTGTGATGGAGAGTTCCGAGAGATCCCTTCCAATACCGCTTCCCAAGATCCGCTGCCATACGCGTTGGAGATAACTCCACGCATAGCATGGAAAATGCCTGAGTCTGCCATAGGAGCCCCAGATGTAGTTACCTACAACGTCAAATGTTACCCACACGGGAACCTAATAATCGTATTCGGGAATCTAGCATCTCACTTTTACACCGTGAACGGATAGTTACGGGCGTGAATGCCTGATATCTATCCTAGTTGGTCTGAAATGATTGTCTCCTATGTTTGTGTTTGGGTCCAGGTTTACCGAGTCAGTGGAATATTCGTATAAAATGAATCTTATTAACCCCAGAATACAGTCTCACCATCAGCTGTGACTTACGTGTTAATCTGTGCGATTTCGTGTACCCTCTGTCTATGCGCCGGTGGAACAGGCTGTTAGACAAACCAAACACTGATGATCATGGTTTAGAAGAAGCCAATGTAAAGCCTCTTAAACCAATAGAGATAGTGATTGCGCTCGCGTTATTCATACTTATTGCTGTTGCGGCTTCCTATTGGTTCTTTTTGCTTGCACGTTAATGTTGCGGCATTATTTTTGCAGCGACACTTAACTCAGTGCTTTGCTCCGATATAACCATCAAGTTATGGCATCTTGGTTGTATTTTCCCTGCAAGGTGCTAGGCAATAATAGGATGGAGACTGGTGGGAATCCATCCCAGTAGCCCGATACCCACTCTTGAAGCTGGCCCTCGCGATTCACCATCCACGGACAACCTTCCGATAAGGACGATTTACATGTAACCTGTGTCTATGCGCCGGAAAAGTTTAAGTTGGACATGGGACACTCTACAACGACACGTGTGGGAGCCTTATGGCTCCCAAATCATTTTCCCATTGGTGGTTGTAGGTTCAATATTCTTGGTATTAATTGCTGCTCTGCTCTTTAATATGGTTATTATTCCGATTCTGAGGAGAAAATATTTTCCGTATGCCTTTGGGAACACGCCTTGTAATGTGCCTCTACCTGACAAACAAAAACTAAATGGGAGGATCATCCATGACAAACAGTGTAATTGCGGCTCAGTTGATGACGGTCAGAGAGTTCGCCGAAACCGCTTCCGGTATGGCACAGACGTTGGTCAGATTGCGAGAAATTGGGTACGAAGCCGTACAAATCCCTGCGCCTGGTGATAGTAAATTCGCTGCAGCTGATTTGAGGAAGATGTGTGACTCAGCAGGTATAACAGTCTGCTCCACTCACTGCGAGTTCGACAGGCTCCGTGACGAAATGGAAGCCGTCATCGAAGAGCATGAGATACTCGGTTGTTCTAATATTGTGGTCAGCAGTATGACAGACGACTATCCTCGAAGCGGTGACGGGTTCCTTCGATTCGCCAAGGACGCAGAACAGGTGGCACGAAAGCTTAAACAAGCTGGAATCGGCTTTTCTTACCATAATCATAGCTTCGAGTTTCAGAGGTTTGAGGGTCAATTCGGACTCGA
>JASMAO010000072.1 GCA_030754315.1 SAR202 cluster bacterium | reverse complement strand
TCAGGCTGTGTTCCAGGATCCCTGGGCTTCGCTCAACCCTCGAATGAGGGTTGCAGGCATCATAGGTGAACCCATGGAGGTCAACACAACCTTTACACGTGGCGAAATCAGCACGAAGGTAGGAGACCTTCTAGACGAGGTAGGCCTAGATCCTGACCACGGCACTCGTTACCCCCACGAATTTTCCGGCGGTCAACGACAGAGGATCGGTGTAGCGCGTTCGCTCGCGCTTAACCCAAAACTTATAGTCCTTGATGAGCCAGTATCAGCTCTTGATGTATCCATCAGGGCACAGATAATGAACCTGCTAATGGATCTCCAGAAAGAGCATGGACTGACCTACCTTCTCATCGCGCACCATCTTGCCACAGTTAGATATATGTGCGACAAGATAGGAGTTATGTACCTCGGCAGGCTGGTGGAAGAGGCTGCTACAGACGAGTTGTTCGATAACCCGTTGCATCCATACACCCGGGCCCTCATGTCCGCTGCTCTACCCTCTCATCCAGATGACGAAAGAGAGGAAATCATACTGACGGGAGAGGTTCCTTCACCTGTGAACCCTCCCTCAGGGTGCCACTTCCATGAGAGGTGTCCCTCCATGATAGACGAGTGTTCCACTGTCGAACCGGGTCGGTCCATTCCCGTGGAGGACCACGGTGTAGTCTGTCATTTGTATAAAGACTAAGTCAGCAGCACCCGCTAGAGGCACACTAATAGTAAAGACCCGGCGCATGATATCGCACCGGGTCTTTACTATTTCTATCTCCTGCATTACCCCAGCTTTACTGGCTATCTTAGTTGTTCAGATCACAGCCTCCTGCTCAGGGAACTTTGAGCAGAATGCTCAACCGGCCGGTCTGAAATCCGACATCCACACTACCTCCAGTGAATACATAGACAGAGGGATTAACCATGAGACTTCTTCTCAATTCGAAATGGCGTTATCAGATTTCTCTAACGCGATAAAATTAGACCCAACCAATCCTCTTACCTGGAAATTAAGGGGCGCTGTCTATTACCGGTTAGAGCGTTATCAGAAAGCCATCTCTGACCTAACCAGGGCTATCGAGTTGGACCCCTCCAAAGCAGAGTCGTATCTTTACAGGGGCAACGCGTACGGCGAGATGGACATGTTCTCAAACGCAATAGCCGACTTTAACAGAGCGCGCGAGGCGGAGAGCGGGGATTACTTCGAAAACCTGAAGCAGGCTCATAAAGCTATTCTGGAAGGCGACTTTCAGACAGCACTGGCCCGAACAACATCCGCCACTGATGAGCGCCCAACCGACTCGATCGCGCACACATACAGGGGAATCGCCCTGCACGCCATCGGCCGATTTGGTCGGGCTGTGGACGCTTTCAATAAAGCGGATGCCATTGATCCGGACAACCCTGCCATCATGTTCAACAGAGGCCTTTCAAATCTAGCTCATTCCCTTCCAGCAAACGCTGTTTCGGACTTCAGCTCAGCGCTTTTACTAGACTCTTCATTAAGTGTTGCCCTCAAACACAGAGCGGTCGCATACGACCAGCTAGGAATGACGAGTGAAGCAGAGGCAGACAGGCGCAATTCCAATTAACCAGAGAATGCTTATGACCGTGAGCCGGCAACCCAGACCATTTTGTCACTCTCTTCGGTGAAAGACCCTTCATCAAAATCCCCATACAGGGAAAGCACTTCGAATCCGCACAAACGCAGAAGATGGTGCATCTCCCACCTGAAGGTATATCGGAACTCTAGGTCATGGACAACTTTTTTTGTAACTAACCCTGTACTGTCAAGGAATTCAGCCACTGCTTTAACATATCCGATTTGAGTATGATCTTCGTAATCTCGTTGAGAGTATAAAACCACGGAAGATTCGTCTTTGAGATTTACATCCCTGTAATGATAGAGCGTCGCTGGATCTCCAAGCATTACGCCAGGATCAGGAACCCCCATCTCAATAACTAACCGTCCCCCAGGAGAAAGATTCCTTCGCACGTCGTGAAGAAATCTCTGTTGTTCCGTAGGGTCAGTTATGGACATGAATCCATAGCACGGAACAATTGCTAGACCATATTTTTTACCTGAAGAAATATCAGGCTTATCCAGACTTGAACGTGCGAAGGTAACATCACCAGGATTATCCAGTGCATTCACCTTGGCCCGCGCTATTTCAAGCTGCGAAGTGGATGGGTCGATCGCATAAACATCTTTGCCGAAATCAGAGAGAATTTCCGTTATCCTGCCCGTAGCGCAACCTATTTCCAAAACCGGCCCTGCTGAGCGGTTGGACTGATCCAGATAAAAAGATACGTCGTCCCGCCTTTCCAGGTAGAGGGCTTCACATACCTCCGCCCACGAATCGCTTCCACTTTCATCGACGAGGTGAATCATTTTGTTTTACCGAGTGAGAGCAATTAGTCTTTCACGCTTGTAATTCGAGTTCACGACAATTATCAGGGCTTCAAACGCACTATGGAATCATCACTAGTGAGAGTAACCCATATCTCACCATTTACAGAAAGTATTTTTGCAGGAGCTGCCCCCACTGGATATGTAGCCAAGAGCCCTCCATCGAGGGAAAGCTTACTTACCGTCCCGTCCATGCTGTTTGCAGTCCAGATATGTTCACCGTCAAATTCAATCCCGTAAGGAAGTCTTCCTGTATCAAATCTACCAAGATCATCTCCCTCTTTGGATAGCTTGGAAACTGTGTGCTCCCTCCAGTTAGCCACCCATATGTGGTCACCCTCCTCGGCAAAGGCTATTGGGACGTCCCCCACTTCAAAATTACCCAAGGCTTCCCCATCTCTCGAAAACTTCGTCACCGTATCGCTATGTGCGTTTGCCGTCCAGATATGCTCCCCGTCAAAAAACAGCACTATTGGACCTGCACCTTCTGTTTCTACCGGGTCTACTGCATTGCCATCAACATCTAATCTGTACAACAGGGTTTCCCAGCAACCGGAGGTCCAGACCCTCTCACCGTCGAATGCCAATGTCCTGGGAAGAGTTGACACAGAATATGTGCCGAGCAATTCTCCATCACGGGAAAGCCTCGTAGCAGTGTGGTCAAATTGATTCGCAGACCAGATATTCTCTCCATCAAATACCAGCGCATTCGGCTCCCTACCATGAGAGTCATATACCGCTTCTTGCCCACCTTCCAGGTTAATTTTCATGATGGTATGTGAGAGGGCGTTACCAACCCACAGATGGTTCCCGTCATAAATAATCGGCTCCGGAGCGTTTCCAACAGGAAAAGTTGCGACCTGAATATTTTCCATTACCAACTTAGATACCATGCCCTCGGCAGAGTGTGCTGCCCAGACTGTACCACTCCCGTCAGTCACTAATGTATCCGGGGTCTTACCCAGGTGGAATGTTCCCAAATGAGTCCCATCATCCCCATATTTCGTCACCGTCTTGTCGGTTCTGTTAGCAACCCATATATCTGTCCCATCGTGCACAACATCACCCGGTAAAGTACCTGTCGGATAATCTGCAACCCTATCGCCGGTCAAGCTGAACCGGCTAACAGTGTTATCCACGGCATTGGTCACCCAAATGTGGCCGTCGCCGTAAGTGATCCCCTTAGGGCCGGTGCCCGTCTCCCAAACTCCTACAACCTCACCCTCCAACGAGATCTTGGAGATGGAACTATCGCCATTATTCACCACCCAAATGTGTTCGCCGTCAAAGGAAAGCTTCTGGGGATTAATTCCTGACTCTATGTTCATGACAATCTGTCGATCTTTGCTTACCCGGGTGACTACATCTCTACCCGAATTTGCTATCCACATCGAGTCCCCTGCATAGAGCATGTCGGTCGGGCGACGTAATTCAACCGGAGCACTCCCCATTCCACCCTTCAAATCGAATGTACGCACCGCGAAGTAGGTGCCAACCCATAACTCGTCACCGTCGTGACTGAGGGAATTCGGATATGGGTGCAATGGCATTGACGAGATCAGATCTCCGTCCTTTGAGTAATTTGCTATGCCATCTTTGTCCTGTGACGCAACCCACAAGGTACCGTCATGAACGAAGAGGTCAGTCGGGTTCTCTGCAACCTCAAATGTAAAAATCGTAGGCACTTCAATATCTGTCCCGGGATTGGGTGGTGTCGTAGTCGGCACCTCATGTACGTTGATCGGGATTGGACCCCTCCCAGGCTGTTCAACTGCGACCTTCGGCGTCTCTTCCGGCTCCGGAACTATCATGTCAGCACTGGTTTCTGCCCCAAGGCCTGGCTCTAATAGCACATTATTTACATCTTCGGGAACGACTTCAGAATCCTCCCGCCTCACAAACATCACTGTTAAAAGTGATGACACCAACATTGCAACAGGTATTAGCATATAAATCAGCCACGGCGGAACAAGCGCAGCTATCAGTAATTCTCCAGGAAGAATAGTCTTTTCAATCCCGCCGGCAATCTCCACCGCGTTTATTACGATGGTAATAAGAATAGCGGCTACTAAAGTGTTTCTTATTTGATTCATTATTCTTTCTGGTTTCTAAATCTCTTTAATCAAAGAGCCCCTCGCTTACGAAAAAGCGAGGGGTAAATATCTAAAATTATTTGCCTTCGATTATATGAATAGCCGTGTTATTCCGTAGCAGTGAAAACTCCCACTTTGTTGCCGTCACAGAGAATATCAAAAGCTCCAGTTGAGGCAATATTAAAGTCATAATTTTTTCTGGAGCCGGATGTCAGGTCTAAACTAAGTTCCGTCACGCCAACGTCGAGTGCTCCCCCTGCTGCCTTGATAGTAAGACCAGAAACCTCGTATGTCGCTTCCTTCACTTCCCCTACTATCTCGATCGAGTTGGTAGCTCCTTCCTTAACCGACGTACCCCCAAGTTGAACACCAAGTCTAATCCTAGCCGCGGCCGGAACGGAAATATCTCCCGGTTCTGCCTCACAATCACCATTTTCCTTACTAAGATCTACCCTTAAGTTCTCAAGAACAGTAACCGGAGTTCTATGAAATACGCCCTGCGTTGATGTCCTATCGTCACGAGCAGGTCTATTGTTCCCTGCCTTTACCCCGCACGCCATGGAAGACAGAAGGGCAATAGCCACGATTAGAAGCATAACCGCCATTATTTTTTCTTTGATTATCATCATTCTATTCACCTCTTTGGGAAGTAACAGGCGGAACGACCTATATACCCTGCCATTCTATCCACCAAGTTCGATAGCATCAATCCCATTACGGGAATTTGAACAGAAGATTTCCCCCACTCACAAAAAAAGGGGCGGGCCTGCGCCCAACCCCTTCATTATCGTTGGCTATCTACTGCGCGTATTAATTTAGTTGCCTTAATCTTGGGTCGAGCCTGTCTCTAAGCCAGTCACCCAAGAAGTTAAGAGACATTACGGTCAAGAAGATAGCAATTCCGGGGAAGAACGAAATCCACCAGGCATCGTTGATGTATGCCCGGCCATCGTTCACCATGGCACCCCATGCTGGAGTAGGCGGCGGAATGCCTGCTCCGAGGAAACTAAGAATCGCTTCTGTTAGTATCAACTGCCCCACACGCAATGTAGCAATGACGATTACAGTGTTAATGACTCCCGGCAGAATGTGCCATACCAATATCCTGTAAGTGGATGCACCGGCCACCTGGGCGAGCGCCACGTAGTCCCTGGTCTTCAGGCTGAGAACCTCTCCCCTGACATTACGCACGAACGGAGTCCACGATATAAGGGCCAATAAAATAATCAAGATCGTAAATGTCTGCCCAAAAGCAATAACGGCCACGATGGCAATCAATATGAAAGGTAAACCAAGCATGACATCGGTCAGTCGCATTATTAATTCGTCAATGAAGCCGCCAAAATAGCCTGCCACAAGACCCATTGACACACCGACTAAAAGGCCGCTGGTTACAGCTATTGCAACGACCACAAGAGAGACACGGGCTCCGTGAATTATCCTGCTTAACAGGTCCCGCCCTATGTTGTCTCCGCCCAATATGTGATCCCAGCTTGACCACTTAACTTTGGCTATGTATCCCTTTTCTTTAAAAGCTGCTTCAACCGCCTCCTGGCTTGCAGTGTTCTCCAAAGTAGGCACAACGCCGTACATCACCATAGCCTCCTCTATTCCCTTCTCAACAGCTAGTGGGAAGGCAAGAGGATCGCCCGTCTCTTTAATGTTCAACACTAGAGGATCTTGCCACACAGGAGGGATATTCCTATTATCCGGCCTTGCGATAATCGGATCATGAGGCGCCAATATGTCAGCAAATATTCCGGTAAAAACTAAAAGCACAAGCAAGAAAAGCGGGATGATGGGCCAGCGTCGAACGAAAAACCAAATTTGGCCCAGACGTCCACGCTGAGCTCCTATCTGATTGAGCAGGTCATCGGAGAGTTGTGTTTGCGCCATGTCTCTCCCCTGCCTATGAATACCGGATGCGGGGGTCCACTAACGCGTAAATCATATCCGTGAGGAAGTTCATCACCACGTACATGAATGTCCAAACGAGGACAACCCCTACCATGATTGGGAAGTCGTTGTTATTTATCGCCTGATAGGCAAGTCTGCCCAGACCAGGTATCGAGAAAATCGTCTCAGTCACTACAGCCCCTGTGATGAATGCCGTGAGGAGAAGGCTGGAAAAAGTAAGCGGAGCGATCAGCGCATTGCGAAATCCGTGTTTCCAGATTAGCGTGCGGGAACTGACACCTTTTGCCCTCGCCAGCTTGATAAACTCTGAATCAAGTATCTCAAGCATGGAAGACCTTACAAGCCGCAGATAAGTCGCCGCCGCAATCCAGCCTAACGTTACCGTCGGCATGACATAGTACTTCCAGTCAAAAAACCCTTCCCCAAGTGTGCCAGTAGGAAACCATCTTAATTTCACAGAGAAAATTAGAATAAGCATTATACCAACCCAAAAGACTGGCAGCGCCTGCCCAAAGAGAGCAAAGCTCCTGCCAACATAGTCCCAGAAACTACCCCTGCTCACAGCGGAAAGCACCCCCAGAGGGATGCCAATCACACCGGCAAAAAGATAGGAGGTTAGTGCGAACTTCAGTGTCGCTGGAAGTCGATCGAGTATCTTCTGAAACACGTCCTTTCTGTCGAGAAGACTATCCTGCCAGTTGCCCTTCAAAATATTGCCGAGCCACACTGCGTACTGCCAGACTATAGGTTTATCTAGGCCGAGTTCCACCCCAAGCGACTCCCATCTCTCCGGCGTAATCCCATATCCACCCTCCTGTGCATACAGGTACCGAGGATCGCCAGCGGCTCTGGATAGCCCAAAGGTTATGAAGGTCGCGCCAATGAGAGCGAAGCAGCCAAATATTATTCTTCGTACCAGAAAAGTAATCATCAGTTGAGTCTTTCAGTGCCAGCTGTTTGATCTATAACCACCTCAGTCAGCGGATTCCCCTCGTTGTCGAATATAAATCCCAATGTTATAGGTTTCTCAAAAGATTCTCCAGTGCGAACCATTCACCATGGACGCAGATCCGGTAATGCTGAATCATCTACACCTGATCTGCTGGGAACCAGAGTAACCCAGACTGTCGCTTTTGCCTGAGAGAACACTCTGGGGTGAAACCTTTCGCATAGAAGTCGTAACCATTACTTCCGCTCTTTGCATTAGACTCCACCTGATTTCCACAAAGATGTGCCACCGGGCCGCAGCCCGGTGGCACATCTCATATCTTCAATTCAGGAGCCCGGACACCCTTTTTAAGTAGGTATCCTCTAAGGGCCAGCCTGAATTACTTCAGTACAACTGTTCGGATGTTGTTAATACCACCGACGTTACCATTGGCGATTGGCCTCTGGTCCCAGGACGCAACATCCGGACCGGAGAAGGGCCAGAGTGGCTCCTCAAAGATTCCTATGCAGTTCGCCCACTTGCGGTTGTTAGTATAGAACTCAGCAGCGAGCTCTTCACGCTTTGCAAGGTCTGGCTCACCAGACATGGTCGAGTAGCTCTTGGTCGCATACGGTATTTCCTGACCGACTCCATAGCCTCCAGCGGAGAAGGAGCTGACCACGAATCCGTGGGCCCAGTCATACGGGAAGTTGGAGTGGTTCTCGTCACCGCAGATGAAGACACCAGGTGTCTTGTTCGTGCGAGAAACAAGTCCAGGCCTGTAGGTGGAGTAGGCAGTCTTGATCAGGTTGACCTTGACTCCCAGGTTCTCCTGCCAGGCAGCTCCGACCGACTCACCGATCTCTGCGCCTAGCTCTCCAGTACCAACCCACATATCCATCTCAAATCCGCCGCCGTGGCCGGAGTCGTCTAACAGAGCCTTGGCCTTGGCGAAGTCCGTGCCCCAGCTCCATTCATCTCGGTAGTTGGGGTTGTTCATGGAGAGGTATGGCTGATGGTTTATAAAGCCAAGTCCGCCGAGAAGGTTCTCTACAAGAGCCTCCCTGTCTATCGCCCAGGCAAAAGCCTCTCGAACTTTTTGGGAGCTGACCATCGAAGGTGTGGACTCGTCATAATCACCATTTTCAAATGGGTTACCTATCCAGGGTAGGGAGGTATCCCGGTCTCGTGTCATTTCCTCGCCAGTTAAGGCGTTATTGGCCTCCCAGTAGTTTCCTACCATGGAGATCGGCCTGATGGTGTTGTGGAACCCACCTTTTTCTGCTTTGAAACCTTTCTCAGAGAGACCAGGATAGTCCTTGGTCGATACCTGGGCGATCTGGACCTCACCTGTCTCAAGCATGGCTCGCCTCGAAGCTCCTTCTGGAACCTCAAGGAATATCGCCTTCTCTGTAAACGGACCCTGGCCAATGTCGTGGCCGTAGTAATCAGCGAAGGCGTGTCCGACAACCTTCTCATTCTGGGTCCACTCTTCATTCTCATAGGCGCCGACACCGATATAGATGTGCTGCATACCTTCAACGCCAGCCTCGTCAAACACTTTTGTG
>JASMAO010000071.1 GCA_030754315.1 SAR202 cluster bacterium | reverse complement strand
GTACCGTTGGCGGTCTTTTCTTCGGCAGCAATGGGGGCTTCACAGGGCGTTTTTATGGCGCTTACAAGTACATATGTTCAATCGATTGCTCCCGACCGACTGCGGAGCCGAATTTCTAGCCTATACATTCTTCACGCTGGGGGGATAATGGCGTTTGCCAACCTGGGATACGGTTTCATGGCGGATGTCTTTTCGGCGCCACCTATTTTGTTAGTGACCGCGGTAATTTTCCTCGTGATCATGCTTGTTCTGAGTAGGAGTCAACTAGTCTTACGTCAGGTGTATAGGACTGGCGATGTTGTACTAGGCTAAACCCTGAGAGAGGCTGCAGGAGAGGGACGTACATGGATTGAGATTGATGCATGTTCCCGACGTCATTAGAAAAAGTGTCTATTCTTGAATTGTCAAGAGGGATTTCGAGATTATAAAGCTCGGTGAGATTTCAATTGGCTTCACCCAATAAGCACTGATTCTGCTTTGCCTCAGGTTGGGTACGGTTAGGGTTTAACCTCGTGTCACTTTCGACATCGGTTGTATATGGCCTTTGAAAGAAGGTGGGGTTCAGAACTCTAAGTGAGTAGGATGCTAAAATGAGGTGGCAATGAAGGTACGGAAGGCAGTTATCCTTGTGGCGGGATTTGGAACCCGGTTTTTGCCGGTTACAAAAGCTGTGCCCAAAATGATGTTGCCAGTATTGGATACCCCAGTTTTGCATCTTGCTGTAAATGAGGCAGTTTCCGCTGGAATAGAACAAGTGATATTTGTTGTTTCTGAAATGCAGGAGTCGGTGGAGTCATATTTCAGTTATGACACAAAGTTAAAAAAGGTGGTGAGTAAGCCAGGCAACGAGGCAGTTTTGGAGAAGATTGATTCTATCCCTTCAGTCGAAGCGAGGTATGTGTATCAGCGCGAACAACTCGGCGTGGGACACGCCGTATTGATGGCTAAGGAGGCTGTTGGGGATGAGCCATTCACGCTTTTTTTCCCCGACGATGTGATTTGGGACGAAATACCAACTATAGGCAGGATGATTGAAATCTTTGAAGAAAAGAGGATGCCTATACTAGCCGCTAAAGAGGTTCCCAATGAGATGGTGTCGAGTCTGGGCATCATCGAGCATTCCGTTGAAGAAGGTCGACTCTACCAGGTGACTAATTTAGTCGAGAAACCATCTTTGGTCGATGCACCTTCAAACCTAGCCGTCATTGGTAGGTACGTGTTAACCCCAGAAATATTCGATGCGTTGGAAAGAACTGATCCAGGTGTTTTGGGAGAAATTCAGCTCACGGATGCCATAAGAAGGCTGCTAAATTCACAGTCTGTATATTCTTATCAGTTCCCAGGCTATCATATTGACACCGGTACGCCAGTTGGACTACTCAAGGCGTCGATCCACGCTGCTTTGCAGAAGGATGATTTGGCAGCAGATTTACGAAAGTGGCTTGAGGGTCAATTTTAGTTTCTGAGACACTCAGGTATGTGAAGTTACCTAAAGATCTTTCGGGTAAACTACGCGCGGTAAACAATCAGGATAGTTGAGGCCGTAACGATCCAAGCAGAGTTTGACAGTATCAGTGGAATGTCGGTTAGAAAAATGTCCTCAGGCGCCTCTCCAAGATTTTTTTTGTAGACCATGAAGAGGTATCTGAACAGTCCGAACACCACGAATGGTATGGTCAATGCCATGGCGTGATTGTCAGGGAGATTGCTGGCGGTAAGTGCGTAAAGTGTGTAAGTGAGTAGCGTTAATGGCGCAACGATAGCTGTGATTTTGTCGATTAAATGTAGAGAGTATGATTGCAGAGATACGCGCTGGTCGGGAGCAAGATCTCCGGCAATAGACAGTTCGCTGCGACGTTTGCCTAGTGCGATGAGCAAAGCGCCGAGGCTGGTACATGAGTAGAGCCACGGTGATATGGGGATCGTGAGTGCCACCGCCCCGGCAACAGCACGGAGCACGAATCCTCCGCTTATAGAGAAAACGTCTAGCAGGACAACATTTTTGGTCCAGCGAGAATAGAGGACCATCAGCACGGTATACCCCGCTGATACGCAGCCTAGTAAAGGCTCCGTTACCAGTGACAAGATCAGGCTAACGGCGGTGAGGATAATAGCCGTTAGCCAGGCTGTGGAAAGTGACAGACGACCAGATGGGATAGGACGCAATTTTTTGATGGGATGTAGACGGTCCTTTTCAATGTCGGTGATATCATTGAAGATGTAAACAGCACTGCTGAGAGCGCAAAATAGAATAAATACGAAAGCTGATTTTTGTACTACATTGGCGATTTGTTCAGCATCGCTAAAACTCCAGCCTTCGTTGAAAGAAAAGATCAGCGCCAAGAAGACGAGGAGATTTTTGGTCCACTGCTTCGGGCGTGCGGAAATGAGAACGGCTTTGCTTGCGCCTAGAGCTGGTAGCGAAACTGATGGGGTTTCAAGCTTAGACATCTGCCGATGATACGATCAGGCGTGCGGACCGGTCAATTCCTTGCCTGTTGACACGTAACTTGTCTCCACCCTACCATGAAATAGCAGTCGAGAGATGTGACTGCTAATTTATCTATACATCCGCCACCTGTTTTAGACCAAATTGAGGAGGGAACGAAGGTGCCTAAGCAACTCATCTTTGGAGAAGAAGCCAGGAACGAACTCAAACGTGGAATTGATAAGTTGGCGGATACGGTTGGTGTTACACTTGGTCCCATGGGTAGAAATGTTGTAATCGACGACGATTTTGCAGCGCCTAAGATCTCTAGTGATGGCGTAACCATAGCCAAGGAGATTGAGTTAGTGGAGCCATTTGAGAATATGGGGGCTCAGCTTCTTAAGGAGGCTGCTAGTAAAACAAACGACATTGCGGGTGATGGAACGACCACCGCAACCGTTTTGGCTCAAGCCATAATCAGCGAAGGTTTCAAAAATATCGCTGCAGGTGCTGATCCCATGGTTCTGAAACATGGACTAGACAAAGCTATAACAGCTGCCCGGGATGCTATCGAAAAGATGGCAATACCCGTGGAGGGGAGAAAGCAGATTGCGCAGGTAGCGTCTTTGTCTGCGCATGATCAGGAAATGGGTGAACTTATAGCTGAAGTCATTGAGAAAGTTGGCACGGACGGAGTGATAACTGTAGAGGAGTCCAGAGGACTTGAATACGAGCAAGAATTTGTAGACGGAATGCAAGTAGACCGTGGCTATATTTCACCATACTTTGTTACGGATCAAGAACGAATGGAAGCAGAGATAGATGACCCTCTTATTTTGATTACAGATAAGAAAATATCGGCAGTGGCTGATGTGTTGCCTGTTCTCGAGAAAATTCTGAAGGTCAGCAAAAATGTTGTCGTTATAGCGGAAGATATTGAAGGTGAAGCACTTGCGACTCTCGTTGTTAACAAAATGAGGGGCGCGCTCAACATGGTCGCTATCAAGGCTCCGGCATTCGGTGACCGCCGTAAGTCTATTTTGGAAGACATAGCGATATTGACCGGTGCAAATGTTATCAGTGAGGATGTGGGACGGAGACTGGAATCGATTGAAATAGAGGATCTTGGTCGAGCCCGTAGGGTGGTATCTACGAAGGACGATACGACATTTGTTGGTGGTATGGGTGACGTTGGTATCATAAAAGGCCGAGTGAATCAATTACAGTCACAAATAAATGATACGACCTCTGAATTCGACCGAGAGAAACTCCAAGAAAGATTGGCAAAGCTTTCCAGTGGTGTAGCTATTATTAAGGTTGGGGCAGCGACTGAAATAGAACTCAAAGAAAAAAAGCAGCGTTTGGAAGATGGGTTGTCTGCCACTAGAGCTGCTATAGAGGAGGGAATAGTGCCAGGAGGTGGTATTGCCCTTATTCGGGCTAGTAAGGCGGTGGTGGCTGCTGCTGTTGGAGACGATAATGCCACGGGCGCTAAGGTTATGGGTTCAGCTATGGAAAAGCCGCTAATGTTAATCTGTGAAAACGCTGGCGTTTCTGGTGAGGTGGTTCTCCGGGAGTCACTGAAAAATGAGTCAGACTGGGGTTATGATGCTGAAGTTGGTGAATTTACCAATCTTATTGAACGTGGCAT
Source organism: SAR202 cluster bacterium (assembly GCA_030754315.1). Taxonomy (GTDB): domain Bacteria; phylum Chloroflexota; class Dehalococcoidia; order Lucifugimonadales; family JASMAO01; genus JASMAO01. The sequence continues at coordinate 21,584 of JASMAO010000071.1, read as the reverse complement.
CATTGATCCTGCGAAAGTTACGAGAGCTGCTGTGGAGAATGCTGGTAGTATCGCCGGGATGGTATTAACCACGGAGTCATTGATCACGGAGGTCATAGACAAGAATGCCCCGAAGATCACTCCGGATGGGATGCCGATGGACTATTAGGCTATCAAGTTTGGCCAGGCGGCTCATATCGACTAAATATTCCGTCCAAGTAGCCTGGTATGCGGGTTGAGACCTGTTCTGGTACATGATTTCATCGCTGAACGATGATGTTTTTCAGGCCTTCCCCACCTGGGTAGTAGCAGTGTTGTTCTGATGGTGGGTTTGTATACCCAACTGGTTTAGTTTGGTCGGATAAACAGTAAGTGTCCCAAAGTTGGCCAGAATTCTTGCCTGTACATCTTGAAGCGAGACGGTCCTCTAAAGTTATAATGTGGCTGCCTTAGTAGTAGGGGTATCGTTGAGACCTAAAGTCCTCTGTGCTTGAGAGGAGATGGTTCAGGGATTCTCTGAATTACTGTTGTATGTATTTTTGAAAGGGCCAACCTGTGTTCGCTCATCTGCATGTCCATACGGAGTACAGTCTTCTTGATGGTCTTAGCCGTATAGAGCCTTTGGTAGCCAGGGCGAAAGAATTGGGTATGGACAGTTTGGCGATTACTGATCATGGGGCACTGCATGGAGTAATCGATTTCTACCGCGCAGCTAAAAAAGTTGGTGTAAAGCCAATTATTGGTTGTGAGATGTACGTCGCTTATGGCAGTAGACACAGTCGGGAGCCCGGAGATAAGAGTCAGTTTCATCTAACGGTACTAGCCAAGAACAACACTGGGTATGAGAACCTGTTGAAGCTAGTAACGAAGGCTAACTTGGAGGGTTTTTACTACAAGCCCCGGGTCGATCGGGAACTGCTGGAACAACATGCTGAGGGACTTATCGTCTTGTCCGGGTGTCCGAGTGGAGAGGTGCCGGGTTTACTTGGACAAGGGCGGATGGACGAGGCCAGGGCGGCAGCTATGTGGTACAAAGACGTGTTCCAAGATTACTACCTTGAATTAATGGAACATGGTGGAGTCGATGAATTACCAGTGATCAATAGTGGCCTAATTCAGTTGCACAGGGATATTGGTGTCCCAATCGCTGCGACTAACGATTCCCATTATGTTACCCAAGAAGAGGCTGTTTTACAGGACATACTACTCTGCATTCAGACAAATACTAATGTAGAAAACGAAAATCGCATGAGGATGTCGGAAGATTCTTACTACCTCAGAAGTCCTGATGAGATGGCTGCGCTTCACCCAGACCTACCAGAAGCCATCAGTAATACACAGGCTATTGCCGACATGTGTGATGTAGAGATAGATTTCTCTAAACAACACGTTCCACAGTATGAAATTCCTGACGGGCTCCATGCAGATGAATATCTTGAGCAAATATGTCGTGAGGGGTTGTTACAACGAATTCCCAATGCCGGACCGACGGAAGAGACTCGTCTCACGGAAGAGCTTGATGTGATTCGAGAGACACGCTTCGCCAACTACTTCTTGGTTGTTTGGGACATTGCGAAGTTTGTAAGGGAACGACAGATACTGCTAGCGGTTCGAGGTAGCGCGGCTGCTAGCCTCGTTCTGTATTGCTTGGGTGCTACGGATGTTAATCCCCTAGAGTACAGTCTGGTGTTTGAACGTTTCCTAAACGCTGAGCGTAAGGAGATGCCAGACATTGATATGGACTTCCAAGACGATCGTCGGGAGGAGGTTCTTAGCTACGTAGTTGGAAAATATGGGCGAGACCATGTTGCACAGATAATAACCTTTGGAACACTGGGCGCAAGGGCATCTATCAGAGATGTAGGTCGAGCGTTGGGGATGCCTTACAGTGAGGTTGATCGAGTTGCTAAATTGATTCCTAACAGGATTGGTATGACGATTGCTGAAGCTATTGAAGAGAATCTAGAGTTGGCTGAAGTGCATGGGGCAGATTCGGGTGTGCGGAAGCTGTTGGATACAGCGCGTGGTTTAGAAGGCGTTACTCGGCATGTTAGTACTCATGCAGCTGGTGTCGTTATAGCGGAAGAGCCACTTGATAGGTATCTACCATTGCAAAGACCCACCAAGGGTGGGGAGAACAGTATCCAAATGACGCAGTTTGCCATGGAGCCGGTCGCGGCACTTGGGCTACTGAAAATGGATTTCTTGGGCTTGTCTAATTTGACAATTTTGGCGAAGGTACTTGATCTCGTTCACAAAACTCAGGGAGTTGAATTAACCCTGAAAGACATCCCATTAAATGACCAGTCGACTTTCGAACTCCTGTCTCGTGGAGATACTGTGGGTGCTTTTCAACTCGAAGGATCCGGGATGACACGGCATATCAAAGAGTTAAAGCCATCGTCACTGATGGATGTCGCGGCGATGATAGCGCTTTATAGGCCTGGCCCCATGGATCAGATAGAGACTTTCATTGATGCTAAGCACGGGAGAGTAGCTCCACAACCGATCCACGAGGATTTGAGCGAGATATTAAAAGATACCTACGGGGTCATTGTGTATCAAGACCAGGTATTGTTGATAGCCCGAAGATTCGCAGGGTATACATTGGGTGAAGCCGATATTGTCCGTAAGGCGATGGGAAAGAAGATCCCTGAGATTATGGTGCAGGAACGGGACAAATTCATGAAAGGGGCACTCAATCAAGGATACTCTACGGAGGTTGCCAAGAGAGTGTTTGCACTTGTGGAGCCGTTTGCAGGATATGCTTTCAACAAGGCTCACGCAGTCAGTTACGGCCTGATTTCTTATTGGACTTCCTATTTTAAAGCCAATTATCCTGTCGAATTTATGGTTTGTTTGCTGAACGCTCATGCTGGGAATGGTGACAAGATATTCAGCTTTGTTGAGGAGTGCAGTCGATTGAAGATCCCAGTGAAGGGACCATCCATCAACAAAAGTGAGTCTGAGTTCATGATAGAAGTGCAAGATGATGGACAGTCTGCTGTGCGTTTTGGACTAGCGACAATAAAAAATGTTGGATCTCAAGCTGTCGAACCGATCCTAGCGTCACGGTCTAAAGTAGGGTCGTTTAAATCGATTGAATATATGTGTCGGGATGCGGACTTGAGTGGACTGAACAGGAAAGCATTAGAAAGTATGATCAAATCTGGTGTTTTGGACGACTTTGGTGAGCGTGGAGCAGTCTTGACTGCTATGGACCGAATCGTATCGCTCGCTCAGAGTGAATCTCGACTACGAGATTCAAACCAGAGTACGATGTTTGACCTTTTTGGAGAAAGTGTGCCAACGCCTCTCGTTAATATTGAACTCAAGGGGGAACCGGTTACTGGTGGGCAACTGGAGGAGTGGGAGACGGAGTTGTTGGGCGTTGCTCTGACGGAGAGCGAGTGGCAGAAGGTATTGGCACAACATACGAATCCTGATTCGGTCACTTCCCGGCGCCAGATTGTGTCCGAAATGGATGGCGATAGGATTAAGCTGTTTGGCCAGGTCTCTTCTTCGATGGACCGAAAGACTCGAGAGGGTAAGCCATACGTTATAGCCACCCTGCGTTTGCAGGGTGGCGGAGAGATTGATGTCTTTGTTTGGGAAGAAGTAAGAGGAAAGACAGAGGATCTGTGGGAGGAGGGTAGGTTGATCGAGGTGTCTGGGAAAGTACGAGTGCGAGGGGACAGGATAAGTATAAATTGTACAGATGCATATCAGATCAATCCGGTTGCTGTTTCTGCGATTGAGATGGACCGCTCTCTAGGTGATCAAATTCAATCTATACCTGAATCTAAAATGAATGGTAAGGCTGTGCGTAATTTAGAGTACGATCGCGACGCGCTTGTGGATACTCCAGATTCACCACCGCAGGTAAATGTTAGGTATCTTAATGTGCGGCTACATGAAACAAGTGAGCCCGATGTTGATCTTCAGCTGCTCGATGACATACGTAATCTGATGCTGGAGAATCAAGGTAGTGATGAAGTGAAATGGGAGATTGCTACTAATGGCTCTATGGTGCAAATGGAGTGGCCCATTATTAAGGTGAGCACTATTGCTTTGGAAACGTCCCTGCGAGAAATGATTGGTGCGGCGGGTCGTGTTTACATTCTTGACGATCTTGCGGGTTAATGTTCGGGCTCCAGCATGGGTCGTGTCTGTCTGGCAATTTCTGATGATCGGTTTCGATTGGAATCCCGTACTTCACATGCCGGATTCGAGGCCTAGGAGCCATCGTTTGATGTTAAGCATGGAGGTGCCCCTCCCGAAACCACGTAAGGACCCATCGCTGGCGATCACTCTGTGACAAGGGATAATGATTGGTAAGGGATTGTGGGCCATACACTGGCCAGCAGCCCTGTGAGCATTTTTTTTTCCAACACGGGCAGCGAGCCAACTATACGTACGAGTTTCACCGTATGGAATTTCCCTACACGCGGCCAGGGCCTTCCGTCTGAAACATGTGGGATTGTCAAGGTGAATCTCCTCTTGATCAAATGATACTTGGCCACCACTAAAGTACTGGGATAGTGACCCCTTTAAGCGGTCGAAACGTTTAGGATGGTGATCTGCATTCGAATTCTTCGCTCCTAACATGGTCAGACTCTCTAGGAGAGTAGGTCTAGGGAGGGTCGTTCGAGTTAGTCCTCTGTCCGATGCGAGCATTCCCATCCAGCCAAGAGGTGTTTCGATTATGTCGTAGACCAAGGCCATTTATCATACGTCTCCAATAAGGGTTAGGTGTTTAGGAGGCAATCATGAATGTGACGGAGTTGATGTCCCTGTTGGACTTCACTGAATCACTCCAGGCGCATTTTGTCTACATTGATGTCACCATTAGGGTTTCCCGAAAAACCGATCAATATGTGGACATATTCGCAATATTTACTGTGTATCTTAACAGGCGCTATGCAGGACTCGAAAAACTTTCTGTGGGAGTGTCGGTACATAGCGGAAGCTTAAATCTGTGCGATTGACATTCCCTTTTCCCCGCCTGACCATCGGAACCTAAGTAGCCGGCTGGATTTGGGTTGTTGAAAAATACAGAATTTATCTTGCATATTGGGGAGTGGGCGGTCGAGGATTTGAACCTCGGACTTTCTGTGTGTAAGACAGACGCTCTAACCAGACTGAGCTAACCGCCCAACAAATAGAGCCATTGGAGAAATATGGAGCGCGCTTGGCGGGACTTGAACCCACGGCCTCAGCCTTCGCAGGGCTGCGCTCTATCCAACTGAGCTACAAGCGCACGTTGAGGGTGTTTCCCGAAAATCCCCAGAGCAATCTTAGCCTCGATATGTACACCGGTTTATCTAGTTCGATGAGATTTAGGTTTTAAAGAGCTAGAGCGAGGGCTTCTGGGTTATCTTTGAAGGATCATCCCATTCCCGTTTCAGCCTCAGGTCGCCTCTGAGGTTTCTTATCCCGATTGGCCACGACCTCAAATGTTCCCTTGTTCACGGATCCCTCTACTGCCGTGCCAGTCATCCTGTCTCCTTCAAGGATTCCGTCGAATTTAGTCTCCATTATGCTAACACGAAATGACACCTTTCCAGTTTCAGGGTCGACCCGGACATATGAAAGAGCGATCCAATTGGAGTGACCTTCGATTAGTATGGCTCCTTCGTCCCGCCTTCGGTTTACTCCTTCGCCGATAAGCTCTTTGGGATTGAATTCCAGAACTATATTCTTGGTAATTTCCTCATTTGACCCAATTTGTTTGATTGTATAAGTACCCTCCCAGACCGGATCATAGAGAGTCAGTTGCGTGGGGCTTGGTGTGGCTGTCGGAGTTGGTGTGACTGGAATTGGTGTGGGGCCAGCCCCTGAACCTAGTCGCGCCGTGCCAAGCTTAGGCACTGTGGCTGATGTTGCAGTGGCTTCCTCTTGGACGCTGTCACCGCATGCTCCAATCAACACGACTGGCATTATCGCTAATAACGTTATGATTATTGTTCGAATAAGCAATGTATGTAAACTTTCGTTACAAGAAACTGAGTATATATTGGCATCTCAGCCACACATCATTATATGGAGTGATGCTATCGAATGCTAGAGGTTTGCCTAGTACTAAACGGTCCGCAAAATTGTGGCCCATTTTGTCTCATATTACGGCGTTAACTTGCCGAACGATTAATTGCAGCGCGCCATTACTTTATTGATTGGTGCCGAAGGAGGGAGTCGAACCCACACGCCCTTGCGGACACTACGTCCTGAACGTAGCGCGTCTACCGTTCCGCCACTTCGGCACTGTTCCGTATACTGACGTCGTATTCACTCAAATTCCTAGTCTGGTGGGCGGTCGAGGACTTGAACCTCGGACCTCTTGCGTGTGAAGCAAGCGCTCTAACCGGACTGAGCTAACCGCCCCAACAGGCGAACCGCCGACAACTAGGTGTTAAAGCTGGTCTGTGGCAACGAGTGGGTTCGAACCACTGACCTAGCGCTTATGAAGCGCCCGCTCTAACCACTGAGCTACGTTGCCCTGTGAATGACGGCAGCAATCATATTATAGCCCGAATCTGAGTGTCAATCTGCGAGCGTCCGAAGTTACAGGGACGCGTGGTTGTTTCCATGGTGTGTTTTATAAACATCTGGGCAGCATACTGGATTCAAACTAATGATTGATGTGCGGTTATCAAAAGGTACGACCACGGGCTGGTACGGGAAAGATGGTGGAGGTTGGGGCAAAGAGACCCAAATCGTAAGGTGATTAGATACTAACCGGGAGATATGTTTTCATTGGAAAACGGTAGGTTTTCTTGTATTTGCAACACGCCATGTGCTGATAGTGCCATGTAATTTCCTCTAAGACAGTGCCAGACTGGTTTCAAAACCGTATAATCGAATGCATATGACCAAGGGCACGTTATGAAGGTTGGAATAGGGACATTATTAACTGAACAAGCGATAGATATTGCAGTGTTGGCAAAACGGGCAGAGGAACTTGGGTTCGAGTCAATCTGGGTGCCCGAGCAGAATATCTTACCGATACAAACTGATCGCCATGTGCCTCGACTCTGGGCAGGCATCGTAGATCCGTATGTTGCTTTGTCCAGGGCTTCTGCAGTTACGACAAAGATAAAGCTTGGTACGTCTGTGACCGTAGTGCCAGAATTCAACCCTCTTGGGTTGGCCAAACAGGTAGCTACGTTGGACATGTACTCGGCTGGCAGGATGATTTTGGGAATAGGTGTCGGTTCAGTACCCGAACAGGCGTCTATTTACGGGACTGATTATCCTAGACGTTGGACCCAGGCTAAGGAAATGGTGGCTGCAATGCAGGCCCTATGGACTCAAGAGGAAAGCGAATATCATGGCTACTACTACGACTTTCCTTCTGTCTTTTGCTTTCCCAAGCCTATACAAAAACCACACCCGCCTATCCTTCTGGGTGGGATTTACCCTAGGGTACTGCCTAGGGTAATCGAATGGGCAGACGGTTGGATACCTATAGATGTGACGCCAGAGGAGGTTGCAGAGGCACGGAGAACTTTCAACGCGATGGCGGATGAAGCTGGTAGAGACCCTGCCTCAATTAACATCACTGTTGTTGGAATTGAGTGGACTAATCCGAAGACCGACATGCTTGACATCCTCACCCGGTTCGAACAAAGTGGCGCAAACAGAGTAGTGGTCTCGGTAGACCATGCCGGGGAGATGAAGAGTTTGGCCCAGTTGGAGTCTATTGCTAAAGGGTTGAAGGCTCTCAACAATGAGTGGATCCAATAAGCTTCCAAAATATAAATTACATGGGTAACGTGACAACCTTAGGTTTTGCGTAGAGTGACTCGAGAACCGTTTGTACTGAAGTGAATATTGTGAATAGTGACGAGACAGTTCGTTTAAAAGACGCAGCTCTAAATCATCTGTGGATGCACAATCGCGACTGGACGGAGGCGGCTGAAGAAGGCGGGCCTCTGGTGGTTTCGACCGGTCACGGGATAAGAGTTACAGACACAGACGGTAAGTCGTGGATTGATGTTAACGGTGGATACAGTTCAGTTAACGTTGGGTTTGGTCGTCTGGAGATTGCTGAGGCTGTTAATGAACAGATGCATAGAATCACATATTTCCCACAGAGAACAACGACTGCTCCCACCGCGTTGCTTGCTGAGAAGTTGGCAGAGATCACTCCGGGTAGCCTCTCACGCGTCTTTCCGGTAAGTGGAGGTTCCGAGGCGAATGAGACATCGCTGAAGATTGCAAGAGCCTACCACAATCGCAGGGGTGAACCTGAGCGGAACAAAATTATCAGCCGAATGGGCTCGTACCATGGCGCAACTGGTGGGGTGCTTTGGTTAGGCGGTACGGACGCCAACTCAAGATGTGATTATAAACCGGCGAACCCCGGGTTTTTGTATGCGCCGCACCCGGATCCCACTCGATGTGAACTAGGTGGTGAGACACCGTCAGAATGCGCGGTACGTTGCGCAGAAGCTGTGGACAAACTGATCGTTGAGAACAACCCTTCAACCGTCGCGGCGGTTATCGCTGAACCTGTAGCAAACGGGATTGTTCCTGGCGATGAATATTGGCCAATTCTGCGCGAAATATGTGATCGTCATGGTGTTTTGCTTATTGCTGACGAGGTTGTGACCGGATTTGGACGCACTGGGAAGATGTTTGGGGTAGACAATTGGGGAGTTGTACCGGACATCATGAGTTTAGGTAAGGGTATAGTGAGCAGCTACCTTCCCATTGGTGCGAGTGTGGTTACGGAAGAGGTGGCAAATCATTTCGTAGGTAAAGGTAACCATTTTCGCCATGTGTTTACCTTCAGCGGCCATCCCGTTTCGGCTGCAGCTTCTTTGAAAAATATCGAGATTATTGAAAATGAGTCTCTTGTGGATAATGCCTTAGAAGTGGGTACTTACTTCAAGGAACAATTAGAGGGATTGGTTGTTGATCATCCTTTGGTGGGACCTGTGCAGGGACTTGGGCTAATTTTGAGGATGGAGATCGATATCAGCCGAGTAGAGTTGGCCGATCCTCTAACCCATGAAGCAGTGTCTCGAAAGCTGAACGACTGCTTCACGAAACATTCATTAATTCTGGCATTATACGGCGACGCACTTATTTTCGGACCGCCTTTATGCATAACGAAGCAGGACGTAGACGAGATAGTACATGCAATCGACCTGTCGCTTTGGGAGGTAGAAGGCGATTTGGGCATTGCTCAGATTGGGTGACTGAGGTTACGTGGTTGTCTCATAGTGGAATGCCGGATCCAGTTAGATGAAAACGGCGTAAATTGAGAGCCACAGAGTCTAAAGAAATATGTGGAACTGCTCAGAAGAGCACCTTTATATGCCTCTACGGAGCCCATTATTGATGTCACAATGATAACAACGGAGAGGGTAGAGTGACTTCAAAATCGACACTTCTAACTTATTAGATAGTTGGAGGAGTGTATGAGTTGGGCAACTGTGAAATCTAGGATTTTATTGTAAGGAGAGTTTAATGGTAGTTGGAGAATATGATGGCATCTGAGAACGGACGATATAGTGACGGGATTGTTAAATCGCGAGTCGCAATTTTTATTGACGGTAGTAATTTATACCATAGTCTGGAAGATAACTGTAAAAGGTACGATCTCGATTTCGATGCGTTTATCTTGAAATTACGTAAAGGCAGGCCCATGTTCCGAAGCTATTACTATAATGTCCTCCGGGACTCGGGTCGTAACCCTCAGGCATACCAAGATCAGCAAAAATTTTTGAGTACCCTCTACAACACACCCTATATGGATGTTCGTTTGGGCACCTCGAAACTTCGTGGTGACACTTCAGTAGAGAAAGGTGTGGACATCATGCTGGCAACGGACATGTTACGTCTGGGTTGGGATGATTCGTACGATGTTGCAATATTAGTTAGTGGAGACGGTGACTTTGCCTATGCTGTGCAAACGGTAAAAAACATGGGCAAGCACGTGGAAGTTGCTGCTTTTTCAGCGAACCTTTCTCGTGAGCTATCCCAGGTGGCTGATAACAGGGAGGATTTCACTCCCAAATACTTCGAAGATATTTGGAGCAATAAAAAGTCTCCAACTCGAACTTCATCCACGGGCGAGCGCCGGAGCGGTTGGAGGTTCGGCCGATTTCATCACGGGGCTTCCAAGCGGGATTAGGCTGGAAGCTAGTAGTTGAATCCGGATTTCGAGTGACTGTTGGTTTAAATGTTTAAGCCTAGTCAGTGATGTCGCTTGCAATTTCGTCCAATTCTGTTCTCGAATAGGATCCCAGACTGCGGTAATTGAATTCTGAATAGTTCTTTATCCAAAAGAGCGTTATCTTGGCAGCTTTGGCGTATCGTTCTGCCACTTCGGTATAGATTTGGCTATCTTCTATGTCTTCTTTCATCAGCATGAGTATGCTCGTCATTTCACTGCTTAATAGATTCTTTACCATCTCAACATCGTGCGATTTTCCTGTCTCGCTGTCTTTTGCTGAGTGAATGACTCGCTGAGCGATTTGCGCTACTGACATTCTTCCCGTGGCAAGGTCTTCCATTAGCGGTCCGTGGATTCCAGGCCTGCCGGCTAGGCTATCGATGCCCTTTGCACCGCGTCCGTTGAGCCAACCCTCAACGTACTCTATGACCATCCGCAGGTTTCTACGAGTGCCGTCAATAGTAATGGGGCCTTGGGGAACATCTATTTCTATAGGGTATTTATCAGGATTGATCATATTCTCGGTTGGTTTCCATTCAGGTACCCTAACCGATTTGAATGGATCCGCAGCGGTTTTCATGTGGAATATATGGGCGACCCACCCTCGTATGAATCCTTGGTCTGCCTCCCAAACTTTATCATCCTGAATCGATGCCGACGCTGCCTTGTTTACCTCTTCGTTTCGACTTGGTAAAGCAGTTGCCATTCCCCCTATTGGCACCGCATTATGTTTTAAGCAGATAGCTACCAGTCGGCGAAATATGTTGGCCATAAAGTCGGTGGTTTTTATGTCTACACCAAATCTGTCTGGCCAAACTGAGTTTGGATCATTGAGATAATATTCAAAGACACTGGCTTTAAAATCCCAGCGCGCAGCGTTCAATCCGGCCGCATATGGTCCCAAAGCGTACAGAATTTCCTCCATCTGGTATGCAGCCGGCAAGGATTCGATCAATGGAATCGCCCTAATTATCGCTTTGGGAGAGATTTCCAGGTAAGTGATGCTTTCGTCGAAAATGTCCCGATAGATGGCAGCCTCATCGTAGGATTCCATTTTGGGCAAGTAGAAATAGAGACCAATGCCCCGCTCAATCTGGGCTCGACCGACATAGAATATGGTTAGTGCCGTACCCAATATGGCAGCGCATACAGGTTTCCCGTCCACGGAGACATCCGGTTCGTCGAGGTGGAGCCCACGTTCACGATGCATGAAGAATGGTAATTCACCGTCTTGTATTACGTACTTTCTGCCACGCTCATTATCGGTGTATGTCAATGTGCGCTCTATAGCGCCCAGTCTGTTGCGCGCGGCCATGATTGTGTCTAGCAAGCAATGACTGGCTGAGTCCTCGTCATCGTCCAGGTATCCTTCAGCACGAGTCCCGTCGGGAGCCGGATTTAAAGCATTGATGAACATGGGTGTGACTGAGGCCGGTCCAGAGATCTCTATTCCTGGGCGAAGTAAATCTTCAGGAACCGGAGGGACCGCCCAATCACTCGTATTAATGTGTGATTTTGGCAAGGGACCCGGCATAACGCCATGATTTACTGCTAGGTTGACATTCTCCAGTCGTTGGTGGCGCGCAACCTCTATGCGTGGCATAAATTTGTCGTGCAAATGCACCAAATATTCGAGGAATACAGGGGTCAGAAATTCGGCTGAATGACTGACAGGTACGTAGTTGGTTCTTTCAGTTGCCCCCAAGTCAATCACCCTCCTTCGGACCTGTCTTTAAATAAATCGTCGTCATAGTATCATAAGGAATGATGGAGACCAGAGTAGGATATGTTTAATTAATTAATATTAGGATTATGAACATAATGCCTCCTGTTTAGCCTACTCAAGGAGGTAATCTTAGAGGTATGTGTGTTTGCATGATTCCTTTCCATACCCAAGAGGCTCTGGTATACTCCGGCCCGCTGAGTGTTGAAGTGTCGATAGGCTTAGAAGTTATAGGAGAAACGGATGCCGGCTTACGCCGTTCTAGGCGCGCAATGGGGTGATGAGGGGAAGGGTAAGATAATCGACTTTCTAGCCCGTGATGCGGATATTGTTGCTCGTTTTTCCGGCGGCAACAACGCCGGTCACACAGTAATTAACAGTGGAGAGAAGTTTAGCCTTCACCTCTTACCCTGCGGTATCTTTTGGCCCCAGACACTTAATGTAATCGGTAACGGTGTGGTTGCAGATCCCGATGTGCTTATCAAGGAGATCGATCACCTACAGAGTCGTGGCATCGATCTAACTGGGCGTTTCATGCTCAGTGAACGGACTCATCTTGTGATGCCATATCATATCCGACTAGACCAGTTAATGGAGGATGCTAGGGGGACAGGTGCATTGGGAACGACTCGTAGGGGTATTGGTCCCGCATACAGTGATAAGGCGGCCAGGACCGGAATATTGGCGGCTGATCTACTGGATGTCGATGAAATCTTTCAGAGATTAGAAGCTATCCTTGCGTATCAAAACGCGGTAATCACCAAGGTCCTGGGTGGACCAGCGATTTCTCTCAAACGCACTTTTGATAAGTGCCGTAAATGGGCTGAAAAGCTAGGTGAATTCATAGGGCCAGTTGATACCGTAGTGCGAGAGTCTCTCGATGAAGGTGGAACGGTGCTGTTGGAGGGCGCTCAGGGAGCTTTGTTGGATCTGGACCACGGCTCTTACCCGTACGTTACTTCCTCGAATCCAACCATAGGTGGCGCATGTGTTGGATTAGGTATCCACCCGAGGTACATGGGTGGGATACTGGGTGTGTTCAAAGCGTACAGTACGAGGGTTGGCGCTGGTCCATTTCCTACTGAGCTGTTGGACGATACAGGAGAAACAATACGGGATTTGGCGAAAGAATTTGGTACAACTACCGGACGTCCTCGTCGAGTTGGGTGGTTTGACGCGGTTGCCGCTCGATACAGTGCAAGGCTCAACGGGTATACCTCGGTTGTGTTAACCAAACTGGATATTTTGGACCACTTTGACACTGTGAAGATATGCACGGCGTACGAGTTGGATGGAGAGGTTGTGTCTGAATTTCCCGCCAGTGATACCGCTCTGGACCGTTGCAAACCGATTTATGAAGAACATCCAGGCTGGGATAAACCTACACCAAGTATCACAAGACGCGATGATCTACCGAAGGAAGCTCTGTCGTACATGGATCGTCTGCAGGAGCTGATTGGAAGTTCAGTAGATATCATTTCTACGGGCCCGGAGCGCCATGAGACGGTGATGGCACGGTCAGTTTTCTCACCGTAATTGATGTGTGTTTGGTTGGGACGAATTAACTCGGTTGTACCTGCAACTTATTTGCGGATCCCCATGCAGCGGGGTCGTAAGTTTAGACAAGCAAATCAACATCGTACTGATCCATAACCTCGTCGAATTTGGATGTGAAAGATTCGTCTGCCTCGTACAACGGTAGTCGTTGTTTACCAGCATCGAAACCTGCTCGGTTGACGGAGTACTTGATCGGCACTGGGTTAGTTACCCAGAAAAGTGCTTTGAATAAAGGCAACATCCTACGGTGTTCTGAGGCAGCGCTTTCAATATTCCCTTCAAGCAACATACCCATCATGGTTTTGATCTGAGTACTAATTATGTTGCCGGCGACGCTAACTATGCCGAATCCGCCTACACACATGATTGGGAATGTTTCATCGTCATTACCAGACCAAACTTTGAAGCCATCAGGAGCATCGTCGATTACACGAGTGATTTGTACTAGATCCGATGATGCTTCTTTGACTCCTATGATGTTGTCTATTTGAGCGAGTCTAAGTGTGGTTTCGGAGGTCATGTTTAAAGAAGTACGGGAGGGTACGTTGTAGAGTAGTCCTGGCAATTTTGTTGCCTCGGCTATGGCTTTGAAGTGGCGGTATAGGCCTTCTTGCGAAGGCTTGTTGTATGCGGGCACCGTTAACAATAGACCGTCAACACCAATCTCTTCGGCTTTTTTGGAAAGTTCGACTGATTTGTTATGGTTGTTATCCGTTGTTCCCGCTATAACAGCACCGCGGTCGCCGATTTCTTCCTTCACTTCAGCAAAGAGCCTGAGTTTTTCGTCATCGGACATTGAGGGCGATTCCCCAGTGGTACCTCCGATGACAAGTCCATCACTGCCTGAATCGATAATACCTTTCGCTAACTTGCGAGCTTGGTCGTAATCGATTAGCCCCTCTTTATCAAACGGAGTGATCATTGCTGTGAGTAATCGTCCTATTTTTACCACTGTTAAATTCTCCTATGTTTCAATGGAATATTCCTTCGCAGCATCTCTTCCGCTATTTGAATGGCGTTGAGCGCGGCGCCCTTACGCAGGTTGTCGCATGAAAGCCACATAGAGATTTGTTTTGGATTGGCTGGGTCTTGTCTGATGCGACCGGCTAGTATCTCGTCTTTGTCTGCAGCGTCAATAGGCATTGGGTACACGTTAGCATTAGGATCGTCCCTGACTTGGATGCCGGGTGCGGCGGCGAGGATTTCTCTAATTAAACCTGGTGAAATGGCCTCTGTGAATTCGATGTGAACCGCCTCGCTATGGCCTATCAATACCGGTACCCTAACGCATGTGGCTGTGATCGATAGGTCGGGTAGATGCAGGATTTTGCGACTTTCTTCGACCATCTTCATCTCTTCATTTGTAAATCCGTTTTCAAGAAACCCTTCGATATGCGGAATGATGTTGAAAGCGATTTGATGAGGGAATTCTATTGCATTGATAGGTCGTTTACTGGTTATGTTTTCTGACTGATCGAGAAGCTCTTTCATAGCCAAGCTTCCAGCACCAGAGACTGACTGATATGTGTCTGTGATGACACGGGTTATTGCAACTATATCGTTGAGCGGTTTGATTACCATAACCAACGGGGCAGTTGAGCAGTTAGGACTTGCCACGATTCCTTTGTGCTCTGACAAATCACTGCTGTTGACTTCCGGAACAACTAGAGGGACATCAGGATCCATGCGAAACGCTGAGCTTTTATCAATTACGAATGCAACCTGTTCGACCGCTACCGGTGCTAATATGCTACTAATTTCTGAGCCCGCTGCGATGAAGACTATATCCATCTCATGGAAGAGTTGAGGTGTGGCTTCCTCGACTGTGATTGTCTTGTTCGCCACGGAGAGTGTTTTGCCCCAAGACCGTTCGGATGCACAAAGTCTGATGGAGGAGGTCGGGAACCCTCTCTCCGTAATTATGTCCAAGAACACGCGACCGACCGCGCCGGTGGCTCCGATTATTGCGATATTTGGAGCTTTCACCGTATTCTCCGCCAGGGTAGATAAGTAAATGGTACCGGGTTTTTGGGTCCGGTTTCCAGCGGTCTGGACTATCACGGACCTTAGTTTTGGAATACGTGTAACTTTTTCGAGATATCCTGCCCTTGAATGATCTGAAGGTCTGGAGCAGGTTTTTTACAAACCCATGATTTTTTCGAGCCCGAATGTTAGACCTGGAGTATCAGCAACATGTTCGATTGCCATGACTACGCCTGGCATGAAACTTTCTCGGTTGATCGAGTCGTGTCGGATCGTGAGAGTTTGCCCGAGTGCACCTAAGACTAGCTCGTGGTGGGCCATTCGGCCCGGCATGCGTGCACTATGGATCGTCACTCCTTCTGACGTTCCGCCTCTGCTGCCTGCGACCAACTCCTTTTCGGCTTTAGGTGCTTTAAAGGGACCACCTTTCCCAGCAACGAGTGCCTTAGCGATTGCTAATGCGGTTCCAGACGGAGCATCAATTTTTGCCTCGTGGTGCATCTCAGTTAAATCGGCGTAGTCGAAATACGGCGCAGTTATCTTGGCCAAATGCATCATCATTAACGCGCCAATGGCAAAATTTGGGGCGATTACAATCCCAACGCTGTTTGTTTGTGCTAGGTTTTCAGCCTCCTCTATGACCTGGTCAGGTATTCCAGTAGATCCAATTACTACATTTACTCCGCGTGCCGGTGCTGTTTGAATGACGGATGTACCGCCTTCAAAATTGGTGAAATCGACTACGACTTCAGTTTGGTCAAGTACATCATCTAGTGATCTGGAGAGCGGTATTAAACCGCTGCCATCGGGGAGGGGAAGCGTATTAGTTGCCGCCATCATGTCTACGGCACCGACCGGCTTTAGACCTGGCTCGCGACAGACGGTCTTTAGCACTTCTTGTCCCATTTTCCCAAGGACGCCGTTAACCGCAACATTTATCTGAGGCATTTCTGACCTCCGTTGGTCAAGTTTTCGAGGGAGTGAACTAGAGAGAACTGAGTAAACTGAGGTTCCTGTCTTTTTGCAAGCAGGTTACAAGGTGTCTTAGCCACCTCGAGAGCGATGTGAACCTCTGTTATCCCGGCCTCCGTTGCCACCAGTCCTGTCAGTGGCCCTAGAACTTCCTCGAGAACCGCTGCTCGGATCGCCTGATTTGTTGGCGACGCTGTCTGAGGGAGTAGTGCCTTCGAGAAGCATGCGTCTTGACAGGGCGATGCGTCCCGAAGCGTCTATGTCTTTGACAATCACGGTGATTTCGTCACCAAGACTGACCACATCTTCGACACTGGGAACCCTATGATCAGATAACTCACTGATGTGGACCATACCGTCTTTACCGGGCAGGATTTGAACGAATGCACCGAAATTTAGAATTCTAACGACCTTGCCAGTGTATATATCCCCGATCTTAGCTTCTTTGGTGAGGCCCTCTATAATTTCGATGGCTTTATTGGCCGCGCTCTGTTCTGAGGCGCCGATGACCACAGTTCCATCATCTTGCACATCCACGGTCGCTCCGGTCTCCTCGACTATGCTGCGTATTGTTTTGCCGCCAGGCCCAATCACAGCACCTATTTTGTCCACAGGCACTTTTATGCTGGTCATCTTCGGTGCGTAAGGACTCATTTCGGTGCGGGGTGCGCTGATAGCCTGTGCCATTCGGTCGAGTAGGACAAAACGAGCTTCTTTGGCTTGTTGCATGGCAGCCTCTATTATGTCCATACTAATATTCTTAACTTTAATGTCGAGTTGTATAGCCGTGATGCCTTCTCTGGTGCCAGCCACTTTGAAGTCCATGTGTCCCGCATGATCCTCAAGGCCCATAATGTCGGTCATTGTTACGAATTTGCCACCCTCTTCCGCAATTAAGCCTATGGATATTCCTGCTACAGGTGATTTTATTGGGACACCGGCGTCCATTAATGCCATCGTACCTGCGCAAACGCTTCCCATAGATGTGCTGCCATTGGAGCTTAGAGCCTCGCACACGATACGGACTGCGTACGGGAACTCCTCTTCACTGGGGATCATAGGTAAGAGGGCCCGCTCGGCGAGGGCACCATGTCCGATATCTCGGCGTTTGGGTGATCCAACTCGTCCGGCTTCACCAGTTGAGTATGGTGGGAAATTGTAGTGGAGCATGAAGCGCTTGCTGTCGGACGGCCCTAGCGTATCCAATTTTTGGGCGTCACCCGGGCCACCGAGAGTAACTACGCCTAGAATTTGTGTCTCGCCTCGGGTGAACAGGCTGCTCCCATGGGTTCGTGGTAGTAATCCTGTAGCGCAGTCTAAGGGCCTGATTTCCGTGAGGTCCCGTCCATCCGGTCGCTGGCTCGTTGCTAGGACATGTTTACGAAATGCAACGTTCTCTGTTTCGTGAAATGCCTCTGATATGTGGGTGGTCGAGTACTCTTCACCGAGGTTTTCTATAAGTTCGGAGCGCAATGCGTCTATTGCGTTCGAGCGCGCTGACTTATCGTTCCCTGGTGTGTTTAACGCATCGGTAAGTCGGTCCCCTAGGATAGTATTTATCTTTTCACCGAGCTCTTCTGGATAGGCAAATGATTCAAAAGAGGCCTTATCCTTACCGATTTCCCGTGCCATTTCGTCTTGGAGAGCAACCAGGTCTAAGTTTACCTCTTGGGCCCGCTGAATTGCTTCTAGGAACACTGTTTCGGAGACTTCTGATGCCGCTGCCTCCATCATCATGACACCATGTCGTGACCCAGCCACGACCAGGTCTAGGTCACCTCTTGCGATTTCATCGTAAGTTGGGTTGATGATAAATTGACCATCGATGAAACCTACCCTTGTGGCGCCGATTGGGCCGTCAAATGGGATGTCTGAAATGGTCAAGGCCGCGGACGCCCCGACGACCGTCAAAATGTCTAGTGGTTGTTCCATGTCAGTCGAAAACGGAGTTGAAATGATCTGGACTTCGTTTCGAAATCCTTCCGGGAAGAGAGGCCTCAGAGGCCGATCGGTCAAACGATCGATCAGAATTGCCTCGGTACTTGGTCGTCCTTCCCTGCGAAAAAAGCTTCCTGGAATCTTGCCCCTAGCATAATGCCGTTCTTCAAAATCGACAGTTAGAGGAAGGAAATCAACGCCGGCCCTGGGTGGAGCCATAGTGGCAGTTACGAGAATCACTGAGTCGCCATATTTTAGTAAGACCGATCCGTTGGCTAATTGGGCCAATTGACCTGTCTCGATGTTGAGGGAAGTAGAAGCTACTTCGCGTTGAAATGCACGCATCATTAAATGCAAAACCTCCTAAGTGGTAAGAAAAGCGGAATAAAATATTCAGCAGAGGGGGAGAGTAGCCGAATTCGGTGCTATCCTCTCAGACCAAGACGGTTTATGAGATTGCGGTAGCGGCTGACGTCCACACCGTTCAGGTACTGAAGCAGCCTACGGCGACGCCCAACGATGCTCCGCAGGCCGCGACGAGTCGCCTCATCGTGGTTGTGGACTCTTAGGTGGTCGGTGAGCACTTTGATTCTCTCACTAAGGATTGCCACCTGTGTCTCCGTGGAGCCGGTGTCGCCCTCGTGAGTCCCGTACTCTTTAATAACGGCTGCTTTGTCTGCAGTATCCAGTCCCATGCCTTATGGGTCACTCACTCCAAGTTTCTTTCATGTCCCCCCATTGTATCACAGGGGCTAACCATACATCAAAGTCTTTCCGCGCCTGTTTACCCCCGTTGGTGCACTATGATATAGTCTTCGGTCGATGAGATGCATACCGAGACAAAAACACAATGATGAGTAGTTAGGGAGATTCCATGGTCCAACAGGTGGAAGTACAACAGTCAGAGTCAGCCAACGCCGCAGTTACGATGAAGTCTTTATTGGAAGCCGGAGTACACTTTGGGCATCAGAAACGGCGCTGGAACCCGAAGATGAAACAGTACATTTTTGCCCATCGCAACGGCATTCATATTATAGACCTACAGCAATCACTTCAGATGCTTGAAGATGCAGCAGAGTTCGTGGAAAATGTTGCTGCTTCCGGCAAAAAGATTATTATGCTGGGAACCAAAAAACAAGCTCAGGACACTGTGCAATCGGAGGCAGAGCGTTGTGACGCTTTCTATGTCAACACTAGGTGGCTGGGTGGGACCCTGACTAATTTCAACACCATTCAAAGTCGTATCGAGTATTTAGTTGATTTGGAGGAACGCCGAGAAAAAGGAGAGTTCGAAAAACTCACCAAAAGAGAAGCCCTCAAGCAGGAGGAAATGATTGCTCGTCTAAACAAGTACTTTGGTGGGATCAAGGAAATGACCGAAATGCCCGGGGCTCTTTTTGTGATCGATATCGGCAAAGAAGCGATTGCGATTGCGGAAGCTGTTAGGGTTGGAGTACCCGTGGTGGCTCTCGTAGATTCAGATTGTGACCCCACTCTCATCGATTATCCTATTCCAGGGAATGACGACGCGATACGTTCGATTCGCCTAATAACGAGTCGTATTGCTAATGCGATTATTGAAGGTAACAATCGACGTATTGCCGTCGCTGCAGAAGAAGCTGCTGATGAAATCGAGGCGGAAGAAGCTGCCGCTGCTTTGGAGTCATCTTCGGAAGTTTCGACCGTTAGTACTGAAGAAGATGCGGGATCGCAAGCGGAAGAAGAAGCGGAAGAAATCGAACAAGAGGATCAGGCTGAGTCTAAACGGGATGAATCCGAAGACGGGTCTGAGTTAGATGGTTCTGGACATACGACTCCAGAAGAAGATTTAGAAGATAGTAAGAAGTGATAGAGGAGAATCATTGGAAATATCTTTAGATCTCATCAAGGCCCTGCGCGAGGAAACCGGGGTTGGAATAATGGACTGCAAAAGGGCCCTGGAGCAGGCGGAAGGAGATCTTGAGAAGGCTCGTTCGTTGGTACGCGAAAAAGGGTTAAGCACGGCGGCTAAAAAAGCTGACAACGTTACCAATGAGGGTGTGGTGGAATCCTACATACACACTGGCGGCAGGGTCGGTGCATTAATTGAGCTTAACTGTCAGACGGACTTTGTCGCGAGGACCGAAGATTTCAAGTCCTTGGCTCGAGAGCTGGCTATGCAAGTAGCTGCGATGTCACCCAGCTATATTGATTTATCAGAGATTCCGGATGATACGGCGGACGTAAATCCTGAGCAAGACTGTTTGTTGCAACAGACATACATTCGCGATAATTCGATTACTGTTAATGATTTGGTCAACGAAGCTATTGGCAAGCTAGGAGAGAACGTCCGGGTACGTCGATTCTCCAGATTTGTTCTCGGAGAGTGACGGCCTTGTCCAGAGCAGATCCAAAGTACTCCAGAGTCTTGTTGAAGTTGAGTGGAGAATCTTTCAAAGGTCAACGAGGCTATGGTATTGAACCCGAAGCTGTAAACTATATGGCTCGACAAGTAAGAGATATCCACCAAATGGGCGTGCAGTTGGGAGTAGTTGTCGGAGGAGGCAACATATGGAGAGGGGCTGAGGCAGAGGCCGAAGGGATGGATCGCGCCACAGCTGACTATGCTGGCATGGTTGCCACCGTAGTTAATGCCCTCGTTCTTCAAGATGCGCTTGAACGGCATGGTGTCGACACTCGGACCCAGACCGCTATAAATATATCTGAGGTCGCTGAGCCGTATATCAGGCGAAGGGCTATGCGTCATCTTGAGAAGGACAGGGTTGTAGTGTTCGCATCTGGTACAGGTAATCCTTTCATGACAACTGATACAGCTGCTGCATTGCGTGCCATTGAGATAGAGGCCAGTCTGCTGCTCATGGCCAAATACGACGTCGATGGTGTCTATGAAGCTGACCCCAACGTGTATCCAGATGCCTCGAAGATCGATTTTCTCACCTACCGCGATGTATTGGACAAACGCCTTCAGGTTATGGACACAACGGCACTGTCGTTGTGTATGGAGAACAAAGTTCCCATAATTGTTTTCGATCTTTTCGAAGCCGGCACGTTGCAGTGCATAGTCGAAGGTGAACGACTCGGGTCGTTGGTAGCTGAAAAACAACCAGTCTAAAATACGAATCTAGGGCTTCGGCTGTTGAGATTTTACCTCCCCTCTTCCTGAATGTTTGGTTTCTGTATTTCTGGTCTCGTGTAATATAGTGTCTAACAATTCTGTGGAGACGATGCCATGACCGCCAAAGCAGAGGT
>JASMAO010000070.1 GCA_030754315.1 SAR202 cluster bacterium | reverse complement strand
CGCCTTGAGGAGCGCAATCTTCAGGAAGCGCAAGAAGGGATGTTGCTTTCAGGAGACGTAAACTTACCCCCTCCAAAAGAGTTGGAGGATGCAATAGTTGCTGTTAACATTCGTTTGAAGGAATTGTTCTCCCAGCGTAACTGAAATTATATTAATATCTGAATTCGTTACGAGGTTTTGATTAATGACTGGATCCAATGACGGCGAAAACACCGATGAAGTACGACGTGTGATGCATGGGGGAGGGACCTCGGTTAGTGATATTACGGGATTCGGTAGTCCTAGAGAAGATGGAGTCTCCTTTACCGAGCGTTCCGACGTAGCTCCCAACGATATCGACAACTCCAAGATGGACGGGGATGTAGGATCAGGTGCTGACGGTGAAAATGATGAAAAAAACGCCGTCAATGTCGCTTGGTCACAGGGACTTGATGCGCCTGAAATGATTGATGACCCAGTGCGGATGTATCTGCGTGAAATAGGCCGTGTGAACCTATTGAAGGCAGCAGAAGAACGTGTATTGGCGCGGCAGATGGAGACGTCGAAGCATATAGAGTTTATAGAATCCGAATTGACGAGTCCGGAAAGTCGTCCCCCCAGATCATGGCAGGTCGTCCTCCAACTACTTAATAGAACCACTGAAGGGCGAGCGATCGCTGGTGTACTGAGTCGGTATATTGGCTTAAAAGGAGAAAGGACCCTAAGTGAGATCCGTTCTGACCCGGCTTTCCTTGAGGTCTTAGACGGTGAGATGCCTGAGGAATTATTGAATTTTGGAGCAGACATTTTAAACAAAGATCCGCTAGAGGTAAGGGCAGACATACAGAATCTCTCCCTCGATAGCCGTACGCTTCCGCCCGAAGTAAGCGAGCTTGTAGATGAGGATGCGACCCTCAAACAGATTAAAACTCAGATTAACAAGGTCGAGTTCACAAAACGACTTGAATCATACGATATGGTTTTTAATAGCTATCTCAAACGAATTAAAGGTGAAGGTGAGGATGCTCAGCAGCATCTGGCAGAAGCTAACCTGCGTTTGGTTGTGAGCGTTGCAAAAAAATATATAGGTCGAGGGATGTCGCTTTTGGATTTGATACAGGAAGGCAACATCGGTCTCATTAGAGCCGTTGAGAAATTCGATTACCGCAGAGGATACAAATTCAGCACATACGCAACTTGGTGGATCCGGCAAGCGATTACCCGTGCTATCGCTGATCAAGCTCGCACGATAAGGATACCCGTTCACATGGTTGAGACCATTAACAAGCTTCTACGCGTTAGCAGGAGATTGGTTCAAGAGTATGGAAGAGAGCCAACTAGTGAAGAAATTGGAGCGGGGATGGAGGTTTCACCCCAGAAAGTTAAGGAGATACTAAAGATATCACAGGAACCTGTCTCTCTGGAGACCCCGATAGGGGAAGAGGAGGATAGCCATCTTGGGGATTTTATTGAGGATAGGAATACAGTTGCGCCCTCAGACGCAGCAGCACTTCAGCTCCTTAGAGAACAGGTCGATGATGTACTTTATACCCTTAGCGATAGGGAGGCTCGAGTTCTACAGTTGAGATTTGGACTTGAAGATGGGCGTAGTCGTACGCTGGAGGAAGTTGGACGTGATTTTGGAGTCACCAGAGAACGCATCCGACAGATCGAAGCTAAAGCGCTCCGTAAGCTACGCCATCCTAGTCGATCAAAGAAACTCAGAGATTTTTTGGAGTAAGTAGCTACGCGCTGGACTACCTGATGTTTCAATTTGTTCCAACGGCTACTCGTGACAACGATGTCGTGGGGCCGCTTTGCATTCCTTTTCCACTTGCCTGAATTCAACGAATCCACAACGGAGGTTGTTTGGTGAAGGTTACCGATGTTCGTATGGAAGTTTATCGATGGCCTAGACATATTCCGATTCGGAACGGACGATACACCTATCCAACTAATGGGCTTGACGTCATCAAAATTGATACAGATGAAGGCATTTCTGGGATTGGATTCTGTGGGTCTGTACAGGAGACCTTAAGTAATTTGGGTGACGTGAGCCTGAATGCAGTAAGGGATGTAGGCCCAAGCATCTTGCAACACCTGAAACAGTATGTTTTAGGGCAGGATCCGTTCGATACAGAGCGTATCTGGGATGAGATGTGGCAACCCAAACTTGTTGGAAGGCGCGGTATAACTACTCGAATCATTAGCGGTATCGATATTGGGTTGTGGGACATACGTGGTAAAGTTGCGGGCCGTCCATTGTACAAGATGTTGGGCGGATTCAGCGACAAAATTCCAGTATATATCGCTGGCGGATATTATGAGGAAGGTAAGGGTTTGGAAGATCTCGTTAACGAGATGCAAGCGGCTGTTGCTACAGGTACGAACGCAGTCAAAATGAAGGTTGGCGGTGCCTCGATAGTGGAGGACGTGGAACGGGTCAAGGTAGTACGTGGGGCGATCGGCCCCGATGTAAGATTAATGGTTGATGCTAATTGCGCTTACAGATTTTATGAGGCCATAGAGCTTGCGCGTAAAATTGAGAGGTACGATATATTTTGGTTTGAAGAGCCGGTCAACCCAGATGATTATGAAGGACACAGGCTAATCAGTCGAGCAACTTCAATTCCAATAGCAACCGGCGAGAACGAGTATACACGGTACGGGTTTCGAGACCTTATACAAAATCGATGTGCTGCAATCATCCAGCCTGATGCGATGATCATGGGAGGTGTGACGGAGTTCATGAAAGTTGCAGCGATTGCTCAGGCTCACGACCTTCCCATCGCACCCCATGGAATCCAAGAGGTACACGTTCATTTGGTAACAGCCATATCTAATGGTTTGACCCTTGAATTTTACGGTGGTGCGACAGATCCTATGTGGGGACAGATGTTCAAAGATGAATTACAAATCAAGGACGGATTCGTGAGTCCGCCAGATTTGCCAGGATTGGGTATTGAACTAAACGATGAGGCTCTTAAGCCTTACCGTGTGGCATAGCAGAGAATCACCAGGAACAAAAGAAAAGAACGGGAAAATTCCGAAAGAGTTTTTCCGTTCTTTTCATTGATGGGAAGTAGCTAATTGCCTTCTTCCGAATCATCCTCGGGGATTTCTTCTCCATCCTCCGACTCGACGAGATCACCTTCTTCAAGTACTTCTTCTTCTTCGACCTCTTCTTCGAGTCTCGGTTGCATTACACGAGCGATCATCTCGTTTGATCCAATACTCGTGGTAACGCCTTCTCCCAAGACAAGGTCACCAACTCGTACAGCGTCTTCAAAGCCCTCTAGTGAGGAGACAGATATATGCAGCGAGGCCGGCATATCTAATGGGAGGGCTTCTACTCTGAGAGACTGCAAGGGTTGAGCTAGGGTGCCGCCAAGATTGCGGACCGCGGGTGCATCATCGTCCAATATGATAGGAACTTCGGCCGTTACTATCTGATCGGCGTCCACACGAAGGAAGTCAACGTGGATAACCTGTTCTGACACTGGATGTCGTTGAACCTCTCGCACGAAGCATATGTTCTCCCCCTCCGTGCCCTCAACTTCTACGGTAATTGGGACGTTCCCGCCCACATTTGAAAGTAATCGGCGTAGGTCGCTTTCTTGGACTTGTAGGGATGCGGAATCCGCTGAACCGCCGTAGAGATGCACGGGTGTGATGCCGTTTAACCGGAGTTGCTTCACCTTTTTGCCCGTCACTTCCCGCGGTGATAGCCTAAGACTTTGCATTTGGGCCATATTGCGTCCTTGAAAAAAGCAGTGCCCCGAGGTCTCGAGGCTGGAAATGATTATAGCATAGGATCAGGAAATGACGTTTGGTGTGGTAGCTTTGACGTTTTTGGATGCAGTTAATTCTTTGGCAATTTTACTGCCCTGATCTTGTTATTGTAATAGTCGCTAATGAGTAAAACACATCCGCCATATATTGCAATACCATGGGGCTCGTTTAGTCCTGCTTCGGTGGCTGAACCATGATCTCCGTAGTCACCAGGAGTGTCACTACCTGCGACGGTCTCTAAGGAACCATCAATTGTGATTCGGCGAACTTTACGATTGCCGGTGTCAGTGAAGTACACTGTCCGATTCGATCCGACGACGACGCTTTGTGGTCTGGATATCTTTGCCTTGGATGCAATGGCGCCGTCGGGCGAAGACCCTTCTTGACCGGTACCTGCCACAGTCGTTATGACACCATAAGTATCAACTTTTCGGATGACATGATAGGTACTGTCGGCAAAGTAAAGTGCACCGACATCGTCCAGATAGATGCCCTGCGGGTTACCAATATGAGCTTGTGTGGCGGGACCGTGGTCACCCGAGTAGCCAGCTAAACCCTTTCCTACGACGGTTTCGATAGTGCCGGTTTGTGCATCCACTCTCCGAATCCGACCAATACCGTCACCTATGTAGATGTTGTCTTTGCTATCATGCGCCACCGCTACTGGGTATGAAAGATTGGCACCGATTGCAGGTCCACCATCACCTTTGTCCCACTGAAACGCCGCGCCTGCAATATTTCGTATAATGCCGTCATTGTCTACTCGGCGAACATGGCCGTGACGCATGTCCGCTATGACGACTCGTCCTTGAGAATCCACTGAGACATCACAGGGATTGCCAAGGTATGCTTCAGTAGCTGGGCCGTTGTCACCTCCGTATGCCCGGGCACCGTTACCTGCAATAACTCGAGTTTCCCAGGTTCCTGGCTCCAGGACGCGAATACATTGGTTCATCCGATCAGCCCAGTAGATGTGTCCATTCGGAGCGACTGATATTCCTTGAGGCCCACTCACGAATGCCTCGAGTGCGGGTCCATCATTGACCGATGTGCCGCCAAAAACCGTGCTTACCAATCCGGTCTCACCGTCATATCGACGAAGACGCCCCGAACAATCGCTCCAGAAGACAGTCCCATCGGGGTCCGCCCAGATGCCTCCTTCGCAAGAGTTGCACTCGGTTTCACTTCCTAGTACGTTCTCTCCACCATTGCCCGGTACGCCGTTTCCTACTAGGGTGGTGACGATCCCGGTCCCTGCGTCAACTTTCCGCACCCGGAAGCCGTATTTCTCCCCTACGTATAAATTATCGTTGGAATCAGTGCAGATGGCGTCTGGCATGAGCGTGCTCGCTTCAATCGCAAGCCCTCCGTCGCCACTTGAGGATCGCTGACCGTTTCCAAGGACAGTAGTGACTATGCCGGTCTCCATGTCTATCTTGCGGATTCTGTCGTTTGAGTTGTCACAGACATAGAGATTGTCTCTGGAGTCCATGGCTAGGTGTTCGGGGTGGAAAAAAGCGGCGTCCTTGGCTGGACCACCGTCACCATGGTATCCACCTAGGCTGTAGCCTGGTCCTGAAGCAGGGCGGCTGGTGCCTTGTTCGGACGGGTAGTGGCGTGCGTCTTGCCCTGCGAATAATTCTATGATGCCCGTTTCGGAATTGACCCGTCTTATGTTGTTTGTCCACTCACTGGAGAGGTAGAGGTTACCGTCGTTGTCTATAGCGATGCCGCAGGTTGTATCCATCTCAGCATCCAGGGCCGGACCACCATCGCCCCCCCTACCGACCTGACCGGAGCCGGCTACCCGTGTGATTATCCCAGTTTCGTAATCGATGCGACGAAAGGTTTGATTATGTAGATCCGAAAAATATAGGTTGCCATGTTTATCGAGAGCCAGATCATGGGGGCCATCCACCCGGGCATTGATGGCGGGCCCACCATCTCCAGAATCACCCGGTACACCATCCCCAGCGAATGCATGTAAAATGCCCTGTTGGTCGATGCGAAAGATACGGTTGCCATGATAATCATTAACTATTAGGTCACCGTCAGGCCTCCGCACCACACCGAATGGCCAGCCTGCATCGGCTTCCTTTGCTGAAATACCTGTGCGATAGCCGACGCCGGCTATAGTTGTAATGGTTCCCTCTAACATATCGTTCAGAAACTGAGTCAGATTCAAGTGTAGTCTCCTACAAACGCGGCTTGGTACGCCTGGATGGAGCGAGTGTTTACCGGCATGACTCACTGGCAGGGTACGGTTCAACCAACTCCTGATCCTGGATTGGTGATGGATCGTCGTACTATAGGCGAATGGCTACTACATCGAGCCAATTACGGGGGATGTGGCTGACATTCAACTCGGCAAATGTTTGCCTAACACCCTCTTTGAGTGCGGCACTGGCTTTTTCCAGAGGAACTCCTGGCATCGTACCTATGATGAAATCCTCAAAGGAGCTTATGTCTAGCCAACCTTCTATTGGTACCTGGACGGTTTCGATCTCCTGTTGTTGTATTCGAAATCCGTTGCTTTCGACTAGGCTCGCGTATTCCTCCGGAGTGAGATGTTTACGAGATTCCACTTTTTGCGTCCGGGATGGGGATAAACCGTACTCTCGCCGTAGTATACGGGACGCCTTAAACATCCACTTTCTGTAGTAAAGAAGTGTTTCGTCAAGATGGGCGCCTTCGAAGAAAGAGGTGTTGAACGCCAGTTTCCCACCGGGCTTCAGAGATTTGGAAATCTCGGCAAGTAATGCTTCCTTGTCAGGCACGTAGTGTATAGCATTGCAGAAAATAACTGTGTCAGCGGATTCCTTTACGGAGTCGGACAGGTGCTCGATTTGGCTTTGGACAAAATGGACAGCCGAGTCTCGCGCATCCTTTAGATCTTCCATGGCAAGTTTAATCGCAACTGAGGAATGATCTATGCCTATAATTACGAATTCGCGAGCGTCCTTTAGTTTCTCCAGAATGAGCTTTGTGACACCACCTGTTCCACATGCGAGGTCTACAATACGTTGACCAGATCCTATACCGGCCATATCAATCAAATGAGCGTTTTGTTTTTGGTAAAAGCTGTTGTTGGAGAATTTACTAAAACTATAATCTTCCGACATGATGCCCTCCCGAATTTGTTAAGGGCTGGTTATTAAATAAACAATCTACACGCCACTGCTCAATATATTATCAGAGGCTGTAGGGTTGGTCTATCAACTCGTTCTCCATGGTCACATCGCCTAATAACACGTTGACCTAATTTCCAAGGTGATTGTTAAATGACGTTGTCTGTACCATGCACCAAACCTACATCAATCGGTCAAGTCACAGTTAAAGAACATCCTTGGTGTTTTTTCGGGTTGTTGAAGAAACTTTTTGCATACTCTTTTCATTGGTTGTTATCGCAATGAAACCGAATAAATTCGAACGTTCAAGAGAACAGGCAGTTGAAATGAATCGAAGCATTGAAACCCATGGCGAGGTTATAATTTGCGGCCCCTATAGCGGCGAGGCAGCGTAGTTTAAGTGAGTCTCAGTTCATTCAGAATGTCAGGAATCTGCAGCTTCTCCTCTTCAGCCAACGGCCTGAGCGGTCTCGATACCGTGTCGTAGTCTAGTATGCCTATATGATTTAGAGCTGCTTTCATTCCGGAGAAGCTGGACGCGTTAGGACCACCTGCCTTAGCAAGCTTCATTATTTTGGAGGCCACGACTATCTTCTCCAGGTATTGTTGAGAACTGTCATCACCTGTTTCACCGGCTTCCCATGCTTTTACGAACAGGGCTGGTACTAAGTTTGCCAAACCTGGTATCACTCCGTGTGCCCCGAGACTATTCGTTGTTGTGGTTCGAAACACTGAACCCAAAAATCTCCAGAGGGCAAATCCTTCCCGTTGGGACAAAAAATTCAACTCTGCCAACAATTCACCTGCGCCTGAACTGTCTTTGATGCCGACCACAGTGCCTTCCCCAGCTAGACATGCCACTGTGGCTGGGTCAACTGTTGATTTAACGGTGACCGGTATGTTGTAGACCCATAGAGGCATTCCAACACTGTCTCTGGTGTATCGGTAGTGTTCAAGCAGTTCATCTTGAGCACAAGGGTAGTAATAAGGTGGTGTAGCTGCTACTCCATCTAGTTCCATTCCCTTGATCTGCTGGCCAAAATTGACCCCTAGTTGGGTACTAGGCTCCGAAATATTTGCTATTATCGGAACTCGACCTGCGACCTCGTCTCTAATAACTTCAATGCATAGCAGCCGTTGTTTATTTGTGAGTGCCGCGAATTCACCAGTGGTGCCCCCAGCCCATATACCATGCACCTTGTTCTCGAGTTGGTAGTTGACAAGTCGTCGCAGCGAACCGGTGTCTACCTCTCCGTCTTTGGTAAGAGGGGTTAGGATGGGAACTATGACTCCCTTGAACTGGGCTGAAGTCATGGGGTCCCTTTCCCAGTGTGGTTGAGAATCGCGAACGACTGAGTACTTCTACAGCATTGGCGTAAGGAAAATAGGTAGCCTCTCCACTCAGGTCGTGCTTGAGTCACTTAGCCGCCGCCAACGGCTGGGAGAAAATGGATTTCGCTGTTAGCATCAACTTTCTCAAGGATTCCGATTGGGCTAATCTCACCATCGACTGCTACGGTGATCCCATTTTTAATCTTGAATTTGTCTACCAGGCGCTCTTTGGTACCTGGATACATTTCCTCAAGGTTATCTATGATCTCACGGACGCTCTGACCCTCCACTGTCACTGTAGTCTCACCATGGGTGAGTTTCTGCATTAGAGATGGGATAAAAACGGTGGCCATTGGATCATTTTCCGCTTCGCTAGTCAGTAAGGTAACATTCCAAGCAAATTCAGATTTTGCCTGAATTTGTTTTTTTAGGTTGGCATCTGACCAATCAGGACTAGCACTAGCCAGTTGCATTCCTCTCCGTACTAAGTTCGATTCCTGCTGGAACTATGGAGTTTCTCTTTGTGCCCAAATGGTCTCCATGATGGCCGGGGGATTCATAGGAAGACGGTCCATACGGACGTCCACGGCCTGATTGATGGCGTTTGCAAGTGCCGCCGGTGGTGGAACGATGTTAACTTCTCCAACGCCTCGGACACCGAAGGGATGCCCGGGGTTAGAGACCTCCACGATTACCGTGTCAATCATCGGTAGATCGAGGGCAGTGGGCATCCGATAATCCAGAAGTGTGCTGTTAGCAACTTGACCGTCCTCTGTCATGAAGAATTCCTCGTTAAGGCCCCAGCCAATGCCTTGGACACTGCCGCCTTGCATCTGGCCTTCGACGTAGCTTGGGTGGATTGCCTTGCCTGCGTCTTGAACTGCTGTGAATCGCAGGATGTCCACTTTGCCGGTCTCTGGATCAACTTCAACGTCAACGATGTTACCGGCGAAGGCTCCTCCAACCCCCTTGGGATCAACCGTCCCCCGTCCCATGATCGGACCGCCGGTACCGTGCAATTCGGCTGCCAATTCTTTGAAGGTCATCTTGAGTTCTGGATCGCTCTTGGACTTTATCACGCCTTTTTCCATCTCTACTGAATCCGAGTTTACTTCCCAGATCGTGGCTGCTCGTTGCACCATCTGTCTCTTGACGTCTTGGGCGGCTTCGTATGCTGCCCATCCCGTGGCGAATGTGACTCTGCTCCCCCCGGTACCCAGTGTGTATCCTATCTCATCGGTGCTCACCACCGTCGGGTGTACATGTTCAGCCGGTATACCGAGGACCTCAGCCGCTTGCATTGAAATGGACGTGCGGCTGCCACCTATGTCTGGTGAGCCCTCAGTGAGGCCTATTGTCCCGTCTTTGTTAACGTTGATTGTTACGCTAGACGCCTCACCGGCATTGAACCAAAAGCCTACGGCCACGCCACGTCCACGATTTGGTCCTTCCAAGGGTGTCTTATAATGTGGGTGATTCTTCATTGCATCCAGAACCTCTACGAGTCCAATGCGAGGGAAGATCGGACCGTCGACCCTCCGCGTGCCCTCTTTGGATGCGTTCATCAATCTGAAATCTATCGGCTCGAACCCAAGCGTCTCAGCTAATTCATCGACAATTGTCTCTGATGCAAATTCGGCGTTTGTGGCTCCGGGTGCTCTATACGCAGCGGTTTTAGGTTTGTTAACGCAAATATCAAGACCATCCACGTGGGCATTTTCAATGTCGTAGGGTGCGAATACACACTGGGCGCCTGGGTCTACCATCCCACCCGGGTATGCACCTGCTTCGTATGCTAAATAGGCCTTGGCTGCTGTAATCTTACCGTCTTTGGTGGCGCCCATTTTGACTTTTATATAGGAGCCGGGTGTTGGGCCAGTGCTCTCGAATTCCTCGGTCCGGGTCCAAACAATCTTGACTGGGTGGCCACTCTTTTTGGAAAGCATAGCCGCGACAGGGGCACCATAAGGAGAAAATTTGCCCCCAAAGCCACCGCCGATCTCCATCGGAGTTGTTCGGACTTCGGCTTCAGACATGTCGAGAACTTCAGCCGTTCCATCTCTAATTTCGAACGGTCCTTGGGTGCTGCACCAAACGTGAATCCTACCGTCGTTGTTCCAGTGGGCCGTGAAATTGTGTGGTTCTATGTAGCCTTGGTGAACAGTTGCTGTGTTAAACTCCCGCTCTATCACAAGGTCGGCTTCCTTGAAGCCCTTCTCGATGTCGCCTTTGATATATTGAACGTGATTTTCCACGTTTGTAGGTTTGTCGCCACTCTCTCCACCAAAACCTCCCGTACGTAGGTCATCGTGGAGTATTGGAGCGTCGTCTGCTAGTGCATCTGGCGCAGTCAGCACAGGCTTGAGGACTTCATACTCGACGTCAATCAATTTGGTTGCTTCTTCTGCAATGTGTGGATTGATGGCCGCTACAGCGGCAACGGGATGACCACGATACAGGGCTTTATCCCTGGCCATCACAGCCTCTTTCAGGTACTTGACGTTCGCTGCGCCCTCTCCCAGTTTTATGATCTTATCCTCGGTCGCGGCTGGGAAGTCCTTGGATGTTACGACAGCACGTACCCCCTCAAGCCTCTCCGCCCTACTGGTATTTATAGACTTGATACGGGCGTGCGCATGCGGGCTCCGGAGTATCTTGCCGTAGAGCAGGCCAGTTGACTGGAAATCGGCACCAAATTTGGCTCGTCCAGTCACTTTGTCAGCGCCGTCGTGACGGATAGGCCGCTTTCCTATAACGTCGAATGTCTTTTCGGCCAAAACCACGTTGTGTTCGTACTCGGTCGTAGTCACTATACTATTCCTCCGGACACTAGCTATCTTCTAAAATTGCCGCTTGAACGTGCTGCGTGTTATTCCTGGGAAGCAGCTGAGACAGCACGGACTATCTTGTCGTAACCGGTGCATCTGCATAAATTGCCTGCGAGCCAATGTCTGATACGGTGTTCGGATGGGTTAGGTTCAGCTTCCAAAAGTGCTTTTGACGCAACAAGGAATCCGGGCGTACAAATTCCGCATTGAAGAGCAGCGTTTTCAAGGAAGGATACTTGCAGAGGGTGGAGTCCATCTGGGGTTGCTATGCCCTCCACAGTATCTATTACCGCACCGTTGGCTTCTACTCCGAGGACAAGGCAACTATCCACGATTCTGCCATCCATGTTCACGGTACATGCTCCACAGTTGCCGTCATTGCAACCTTCTTTGGCGCCGGTGAGTTGCAGTATGTCTCTCAGGCACTCCAGTAAGCTTTGACGTGGTTCGCATAGAAACTCAACATTTTCGCCATTAATAGTTGTCCGAACATGAGTTTTGTTAGGCATCGATACTGCCTCCCTGTGCTCGAGTTATAGCGGCCTGAAGAGCGCGCCGTGTTAGAACGTCGCAGAGGTGCTTTCGGTACTCTATGGTCCCGCGCATGTCCGTGATAGGACTAGCAGCCTCTCTTGCAAGTTTGCCTGCCTCGTTGATTGTGGCCTCGTTAGCAGGTTGGCCAGCAAGGGACTCACTGATTTCTTTTACCAAAAGAGGTGTTGGTGCCACAGAGGCTAAAGCAACCCTAGCAGAGCTGATGTTCCCATTTTGCAACGTCACAGAAACCCCCGCTCCTGCCACAGCTATGTCCATCTCGTTTCTCGGGGTGAACCTGACGTAGCGCGCACCGAAATTGTCAGGGGGAGCAGGGAAGCTCAGTGACACGAGAATCTCATCAGGTTCAAGTACGGTTTTACTTGGACCGGTGCAGAAGTCCTCAACCGTCACGCTGCGAGTTCCATTGGGACCTGCGATGTTGCAGGTTACATTATGGGCGATCAAGGCTGGTATAGAGTCTGCGCTAGGGGTGCCGTTGCAGAGATTACCGCCAATGGAGGCTCTGCCTTGTATCTGGATTCCCCCGATGAGTGCTGCTGAATCTATAAAACCGGGGTAGGCTTCGGCTATCTCGGCGTTTTGGTAGATTTTGTAGCATGGTACTGCGGCACCTAGAGTTAGACCACTACCGCCGCTGTATGATAGTTCGTTGAGCTCGGGAATACCCTTGACATCAACGATTAAGTCGGGGTTCCCGAGACGTTCAGGTGCCCCTCTCAGTTGGACGATCAGGTCTGTACCTCCGGCCATGACCCGGGCCCTCCCCTTATTCTCAGAAAGCAGGCCAACTGCCTCGTCAACTGTAGTCGGTTGTGTGAAATCAATCCACTTCAATAGCTCTCTCCTTTCCTACAGCCTCTTGTTTGTGGCTGGATTTACTCTGGTGGACCACTAGACCCAAGAAAAACACAAATCGCACTGTCATTGCTTACGGTCAAGTGTGCCCAAATGTGGGCGCGCTCGAACCGCTGAATCACCCACAAGTCTGTGGTCCTCGCGACAAATATACCGAACAGAGACAGGTCTGGCAAGCGGACGGGGATTCGTTTGCTGTGTAACAGAAATTTTAGGCATAGATTAATGTGGTGAAAAACAATGAGGGAAAGTAGTGAAAATTGCCTAATCTGTAGGTATTATCGCACGTTTGTGTACAGCTGTTCCGATCTGTTTGTTGCCTTCAAAAGCCTCGATTGAGTAGGACAACCGGTTCCCATCGACTTCTGTTAATATGGCCCTGATCTCTACAGTCGCACCTAACGGTGTTGGTGCCATATGTCTCATTTTGTCCACAGCGTAGCCAACGGTAGTATGGCCCGCTGCCAGAAAAGAATCAGAAGTCTCTATACATGTTTGTTCCATCAGACTCAACAATGACGGTGTTGAGAGCACTTCGGCTCCCCCACGGCCCATGCGATTTATAGTGAGGTCTTTGGTTACCAGTACCTCAATTTTCCCTGTCTGGCCGGGTTTTATATTGTCAGTGGTCATTGCAGGCTTCTCCTAATTGGTTGTTGGGTGGAATTGTTTTTAGCAATTTGTTGGCATGAGTGGCTGTTTCTGAGAAATCAATTGGCAGCAACCGTCTGGGAAGTAAGGACGATTGCCTGTT
>JASMAO010000069.1 GCA_030754315.1 SAR202 cluster bacterium | reverse complement strand
TTGCAGCCGGAGTCACACCCATCAGTATGGCATCGGATGGAGGAGGTTCCACTCGGGTTCCCGCCTCATACTGTGGACTCGTAGGACTCAAGGCATCGCGGGGTCGTATATCAATGCCTTTGAACCATAGCGAATACACCTGGCGTATTGCTGTGGAAGGCGTGGTGACCCGAACTGTACGTGATAGTGCTGCTGTGCTCGATTATCTCCATGCCAAACCAGTGGGAGGCACGTTTTATCCAATGGCCTCACCACGGGGTTCTTATCTTGAATCGCTAACTAAACCACCCAAGCAGATGAAGATTGCATTGTCAACTGGACGTTGGGGTCGAAACGTGGATTGTAATGGTGCAGTAGTAGACAGAATCCATGCAGTTGCTCGCCTCCTTGAGAGTCTTGGACATAACATACAAGAGCTTGAAGATGACGAATTGTGTGACTGGGAATTGATGTGGAAGACTTACATCACTCAATGGATTTGTGGCCGCGTAATGTACTTGCCGGTCGCACAATTACATGGTGTGGATCCAACCGAGATGGAGGGAATGCTCTCCCCTATGGTCTTTCGACATTTCGATAAGGCACAGTCTTACACGACCCTCGATCTACTACAGGCAATGGCTGGCAATAACACCATAACCCGATCATTTGGTAGTTTTTTCGAAAACTGGGATATTTTGTTGTGCCCAACCCACGCAATTCGGGTGCCGGTTGCTAACGGGCCATACAGCTTGTTGCGTGACGAGCCACTTGAATCTTGGCTTTCAAGAATGGTCGATGCCTGTCGCTATACGATGCCTGGTAACGAAGCAGGTTTGCCTGGTATTTCTATACCCACAGGCGTAGACAATGATGGGTTGCCGGTCGGCGCAATGCTCTATGCGGGCCACGGGCATGAGGACTTGGTTTTAAGACTTGCAGCTGCCATCGAGGTAGCAAAGCCAGAATGGTTCGCGCAAATGCCACTGATTAATGTCGACCGTACGTGATAGTCGAGTTTTGGAAAATCACCCAAGATGCCTTCTCTTGAGTTATTATTTCCGCACATGTTTAGCACGCACTTGGCCAACTCCTCTTCTGAACTTGAATGTCACCCCATAATTCTGAGGAACCTGCAGATGGGCTAAATCTCGTTGAGGTATTGGTCTACGCCAATCCAGCGTCATCGCAGTTGAATTTTGTTGTAAGAACGCGCCACAAATGTAATGAAACGACATCGAATAGGACTGAATAAATCATGACTGAACCGAGAGAAATTTTCTTTGATGCGATCGAATATCAGCAGCGAATAGATAAAGTTCGAGAGGAAATGGTCAAGGCTGGAGTGGATCTGCTAATTATGACCAACCCAACCCATGTCTGTTACCTGGTCGGCCACTTCACACAAGCTGTACACGATCTCATGTTTCTCGCATTGCCTATGGAAGGAACACCGTTTCTTCAGTTGCCACAGTTTGAACATCCTCGCAATCACGTTAGTGGAGTCGGTGCTGAAGTAGTTAGCAGCTGGAATCTTGGCACAAACCCTGCCGATGCCGTTGTCCGGGAAATTGAGAGACGAGGGCTACGATCGGGATCAACTGCTGTCGAGGTGAGTGGCAGTTACACCCCCTTTACCGTTATAGCCCAACTGCTCGACGGGCTTGACGCTAAACCGCTACAAAACTTGGTAGATGAAATAAGGCTGGTCAAGTCTTCCTCGGAACTTACCTACTTGCGAGAGGCAGCACGGATGACCGATGCAGGAACACAAGCCGCGCTTGATTCTTTTCGCGAAGGCGCTGTCGATCATGATGTTGCGGCGTCCTCACTGGCTGCACTGGTCTCGTCAGGATCTGAAGCACTAACAGTAGATCCGTATATTTGTTTTGGCTGGCGAACTGCTGCCCCACACACAAATCGAGGAGGTGACGTTGCTCAAGCCGAAGATCCGCTTTTTATTGAACTCGGCGCATCAAGAGCCCGATACACCGCACCTTTGATGCGATCAGCTGTTGCGACTCGTACTACTACAGCTCTCACCGAACTTGCTGACGTGTCCGACGAAATAATATCAGCCGTCTGCGATACAACCAAAGCGGGGGTGCCTGTGGCTGAAGTTGCCGCCGCTGGCCGTAAAGCAATTGAACCAATTCTGTCTAGAGTCCTCTGGCATCATACTTACGGCTATTCGGTTGGCTTGAGTTTTGCACCCACTTGGGCCGACTGTTCGCATTTTTTGATCAACGAACAGAATAAAGGTGTGTTGGAAGCCGGTATGGTTTTTCATCTTCCAACGCAGATACGAGTTGATCGTCAATACGGTGCAGGATTCAGCGAGACCATCATTGTCACTGACAATGGCTGTGAACAACTCAGCCAACTACCCCGTCAATTAGTCGTGCGGTAAAGTCGGCTGACTACCGCTCAGGAGAACACCTGCATCGGATGCTTGGCAATCGTATCCAAGTAGTTTGAGACTGTGCCACAACGTGGCTTGGTTGCCAGCGATGACGGGGCGACCAATTTGAGCTTCCAGATTCGGGATCAGTGCGATTGCGCTGATGGCTGTATCGGGAATCAGCATTGGATGTGCTCGATTTGGAAGCGCGTGATCAAACTGGATAACGGTGCTCTGAATGTCTAAGTCATTGGATTCTGTTTCATCGATACAGTCCAGCGACAACATTGCCGCGACATGGACTCCGGCATCATCAAGAAATTGTAGAAACCTGTGGGATAGTTCTGCAGGATACGGGCTGACAACGTCAACGGTATCAGCACCTAAAGTTCTAACCGCTTCAAGCATTGCCAGAGACGTGCTCGTTGCCGGCAGACCGGTGGCTTTGCTCAGCGCGCTAACTTGGTTCTCCGACCATGTCAGCCCACCTACAAAGCTTGCACAGGTACAAGGCCAGGATAATGCTTCACAACCCATCTCGGCGAGCTTTTCTGCAGCCTGTACCAAGACGTTTTCCAAAGCTGTCTCATAAGCCGATTCGATCGTGTGTAGACCTTCACTACCACCATGGGCCTCTACAGTTCGAGTCTGGATGTTTGGGTATCCGAACAATTCGAACCATTTATCGTACTGTAGTGTTTCAGGCTCGCTGATCTCATTGTCGTGGGCAAATGGGAGAATGCCGGGAATAATCAATCCTAGCCGACGCTCCTCCGATAAATTATCTGACATGCTTATCTTCCTCTTTATTCCTGGTGTGGCCAACGGCAAAGCTTGTATAGCAATTGATCGGTGGATTCAAGTTTAGGAATGTCCTCAGAAACTTGGTAACGCAAGTTTGGAAGTTGGTCAAACCGCCTGTGACAATCAGGCATCAATCTGGTTCTATGTACATAGTTTCACCAGCGGCCCCAGAAAACCAGACATCGCGGCAGGCCTCTGCAAATTCCTCCAGTTCTTCGAAGGATGTTCCTGTTGCAAACAGAGTAGTTGGGCTGATCCCGTAAGGACTGATTAGCGTATTTCCGCGCTCGTAAAAAAAAGCGAAGTCAAGAATTAGGCCTTCCTCATTCACCGGCATTTCTTGATTCGAGAGAGTATTGCCGCCAGAAAAACCACCCGTTTGAAGTGAACTAACGGGTGCGAACAAGAGGTCGCCCGGGCCAGGGTACAAGCAGGTCCATTCCTGTGGAGGAATCGGTTCCGGAAGTGGTACTAGGTTATAAATTTCGTTGTTAGCATATTTTGCGTGATAAACCTGACTTTCGACAGGAAGCATTGTCGTCACAGCCGCGCACGTTCTTGGGGAACAATCCCACCGCATACGGAGTCGCGTACTACTTCCACGATTGCGAAGACCCAGGCGAATAAACTTCAGTTCTTTCGTATCCATATTTTCTGTCCTTAATTACTGCTGTTAGTCCAGCAGATAGAACTTGAATTTATTAGATTACCTGAACCGAGCATCGTAATGATAGGGTTCCGTTAGTAGTCGAGCCAGTGAACTGCTAGAGCTTCCAGATGAAACAGATGTCTGGACCGGGTGTGATGCCTTGGTTCATGCCATAGTGGCTATATCTGCCCCGCAATGGCACCCTCTTTGCAATGGATTGGCTCTGGAATCGATAGGAATGATATCCCGACACTTGCCCGGTGTTGTTAAATATGGCGGCGACCTGGAAGCCCAGGGTGCAATGCTTGTCGCATACTGCTGGACCGGCATCACTTTCGTTACGTTAAAACGATAGTGCTTATTCGTTGTATCAGTAGACGCACGGCCTAGAAGAAACGCCACATAATGTCCATCGGGTCAGCGCCATCCGTTTCCGGATCCGTGCAGGGATCGAACCTACGATTACCTGAGTAAAAGTCA
>JASMAO010000068.1 GCA_030754315.1 SAR202 cluster bacterium | reverse complement strand
TAAGAATTCTACAGATACACGGTTTTCTAGTATTTGAAGACGATCTCGATGGTTTTGCTGAGCTGCTCGAGAAGTCACACTTTTTGGACACCATCGATCTTAGAGCAAGAGTGATAAGATATCTTGATCCATTAACAAGAATACCGCCTTTAAGGAAACTAACACTGACATTCGGGAGAATCTCAGACATTAGCCCGCTGCAGGATCAGCCGAGCCTTGAATATATAAATCTTGATGGGAATGAGATCACCGATATCTCTCCTCTTCTTAATATGCCGAACTTGAGACAGGTGATACTGGTTTCCAATCCCCTGAGCGAAGAATCGCGTAATAGTCACCTTCCAGAGCTACGATTGAGAGGAGTTATCGTGGCAGCAGATTGAGCTAGGTCGGGAGAAGAAGGCCCCAGAGGGTCTTGGCTTTATCAATTCCCAAGAATTCTTTTTTCGCACCAATCTGTCACAGCTATACCCTTCTAAATATAAGAAAGATTTAAGCCATACCCCCTGTCACCAAGTCACAGCGGCCTCCGGGCCTTGGGGTGGAATGGCAGTGGATGGCTTGGCGACGGGACCACGATCGATAGATACTCCCCGACACAGGGCGAGTCAACACCAGATTAAATACAACTCGTAACTTCAGAACATAAATCTGAATTGGAATTATCGCTATCGTAATGCTAAATTCAACTTATGCAATAGAACGCTGAGAACAGCACGCAACCACTCGCTGGACGGCTCTTGTGTGGATGGAATGATCGTTCTAAATCCAGGATAGTTAATCTGCAGTTGAATAGGAGTAGTCATTATTAATCTTGCATTTGAACCCGCTCTGTCGCTAGCCAGCAGTATTCGCCAAAAGGAGATCAGTTCCCTCGAGCTTCTGGAGTTATATTTAAGGCGGGTAGAAGCTTACAATCCACAGCTGAATGCAGTTATTTTCACTCAGCTTGATAAGGCCCGCGAGCGTGCCAAGGCCGCTGATGGAGCCTTAGCACGAGGGGAGGTCTGGGGGCCTCTCCACGGCGTACCCATGACGATCAAGGAGAGTTTTGATTGGATTGATTCACCCTCCACCTGGGGTAATCCTTTTTTTAAGGACAACTATCCACAGGCTGATGGGGTGGCAGTGAGGCGCCTCCAGAGCGCGGGAGCCATTATCTTTGGCAAGACCAATGTCCCACTGATGTTGGGCGACTGGCAGAGCTTCAATGACATCTACGGTACTACAAACAACCCCTGGGATCTCACCCGCGTCCCTGGTGGATCGTCAGGTGGCGCAGCTGCGGCACTGGCGGCTGGATTGACGGGACTAGAACTCGGAAGCGACATTGGTGCATCGATCCGCAATCCCGCCCACTACTGTGGTGTCTTCGGACACAAGCCAACGTACGGAATTGTGCCTGCTCAAGGGCAACTGCTGCCAGACGTCTTTGCCCCGGCGGATATAGCCGTAAGTGGTCCGCTTGCGCGCAGTGCCGAAGATCTCGCCGTCGCAGTCGATGTGATAGCTGGGGCAGCAGGGTCTGACGCAGCCGGGTGGCGACTCGACCTACCTCGGCCCCGCAAGACCTCGCTGAAGGATTATAAGGTAGCAGTGATGCTGACCAACCCTTGCTGCGCTCAGGACAATGAGTTGACCGATCAGTTGCAACATGCAATTGATACATTGGAGCGTACTGGGGTTAAGGTTGACGACAACGCACGACCTGCAATCGATTTTGAGCGTTCACATCATGTCTATCTCATGCTATTGCGTGCAGCAACAGCTACGAGAATGCCTGATCATGAATTCACCAGTCATATTGAAAGTGCAGCGGAGCTTTCTAGCGACGATTGGAGCTATCGAGCCTACGTTGACCGGGCAGTGACACTGTATCACCGCGATTGGTGGCAGTTACATAACGAGCGGGAAAAGATGCGCATTGCCTGGGCAAACTTTTTCCAAGAATATGATCTATTCCTATGCCCAACCGCTGCCTCGGCAGCATTTCCACACGACCATGAAGGCGAGCGGCCAGAACGTACAATTCCAGTCAACGGCGGTCACGAACCAACCACAGACCAGCTCTTCTGGGCGGGCCTCAGCTGCCTGGTTTATCTACCGTCAACGGTAGCGCCAGTCGGACTCACAAAATCACAGCTGCCCTGTGGACTGCAGATAGTAGGCGATTACCTCCAAGATCACACCTGTATCGAGTTTGCCCGCCTGCTTTCTCGGGAGCTTGGTGGATTTACGCCTCCATCAGGCTATGATTGACGGTTTTAAGTCAAGCACAGTTGCAAATTAGACTTGACTCTTGGCCTCAACCGCCACGTGGGTGACCGGCTGTGAAATCTCTAGTAGATAACGGTGTCTTGCTTTTACCTACAAGTAACTTCGATCGTCACCGTCCAGTATTGGCGCGCATGTTATTTTGGTCTGGATGCTACTATCCTTCTAACTGTCACTTCATCACAGATAAAGGAAATAAAATTGATAAATCTCGACGAAATTAAGGTGTTGGCCTGGGACATCGGAGGCACTGTGTTTGATTGGCGAGGAACAATTCAAACGGAATTGGAAAAAATTGCTAAGCAGCAAAGCGTTGAACTAGATACGTATCAATTTGCAAGCGATTGGAGATACGGGATGTTCGAAATGCTTGCGAAGGTACGAAATGGAGATCTTCCCCGTATGAACGCGGATGAAATACACAGGAAGATGTTGGACATTGTGCTTGAGACACACGTAAGCATTTCCTTGATGGCTTCCGAGCGAGACGAACTAAACGACGTGTGGCACAAACTTAAGGCATGGCCAGATGCGCCAAAAGCGATCCAGAGGCTTAGAAAAAGGTACACCGTTGTTCCTTTGACGGTTATGAGCTGGGCAATCGGTGTTGATTGCTCAAAATACAATGGAATCAGTTGGGATGGCCTAATTTCCTGTGAGTTTCTCAGGGATTACAAACCTGATCCGGGGTCTTATTTACATGCGGCTGAACTATTGCAAGTAAAACCTTCGGAAGTAATGATGTGTGCTGCCCACACAAATGATTTAAAGGCAGCAAAACGGGTTGGTTTTCGTACAGCTTTCGTTTTAAGAGAGAGCGAGATAGCTCGTGATACGATGGCCATGGAACCAACTGAACCCCTCGATTTCTTTGACGTAACTGGGATGGACTTCTCCGATCTAACCAACAAGTTATTAGCATAGGTTCAACCTTTCTGGATGCCAGTCATAGAGATGCCTTTCCTAACTTTATCTTGAAGATAGCAACTGAACCTAGAGTCGACGTGATAGTGATGGTTGTTTCAACTGGTTTGGTGCCTGCCATTGAGACTCTCATTCGCTATTTCATTGTCAGACGGCGGCTACGATCTGCGTTATTAGCAATCCCAATGCCCGAAGATAGCTGGCAAAATTATCACCATCTGGGTGGGTTCCTACTCAAAATAGGTAGGTTGGAAAAGCTTTTATTGGGCTATGCTTGGCAACTCAAAGACAAAAAGATGGGTAGATAACGTGGAATGTTACATATGTACAACCTGTGGAGTTCAGTTTGCCGAATCAGAATTGCCTCCTGTTGACTGCCCTATCTGCCTGGACCCACGGCAATACGTGGGCTGGAAAGGCCAGCAATGGACGACCATGGAGGAACTTATATCAGATGGCTTTCGTAACGATTTACGTACCGAGGAGCCGGGTCTGCTTGGCATAGGAATCGATCCAAGCTTCAGCATAGGACAGAGAGGTTTGCTAGTTCAGACCCAGGCCGGCAATGTACTTTACGACTGCGTAAGCCTTCTAGATGAAGAGACGGTCGTTGAAATAAAGCGGATGGGAGGGATCAAGTTTATTTGTTTTTCTCATCCTCATTTTTACGACAGCATGGTGTCCTGGAGCCAAGCCTTTGACAATGCACCCATCATAGTTCCTGAGGCTGATCGGGAACATGTTATGAGGCATGATCCTGCTATCCGGTACTGGGACGGAACTCCTCTCGAATTAGTGCCCGGTGTGACGCTGATCCAGACAGGTGGCCACTTTGATGGAAGTGCCGTGCTCCACTGGCGAGATGGCGCTGATGGCAAGGGAACCCTCCTCGTAGGCGATACTATAACTGTGGTTCCGGACAGACGATTTGTAAGTTTCATGACCAGCTATCCCAACCTGATTCCTATGTCAGAACGGGAGATCTTAAATATCCTTAACAAGATAAAACCCTACAATTTCGACCGTATATACGGAGGTTGGTGGGAGAGAACAGTGGTATCTGGCGGTAAGAATTCTATTTTGGAATCGGCCCGTAGGTACATCGAACACATTTCTGGGTAAATGAAAACTACGCACGAAAGGAAATTATTACACTGGTTAGGCAAAGTAACGCCAACGAATCAGAGCCGATAGGATACCTATTGCGGTGGAAAGCGAGCGAACTAAGAGATCGGTCTGCAACGAGCCCGTGACCACTAGGCCCTTCATCACGAGACTATATTTAAGCGGTATCAACCATGTAACTCATTTTGACCAGCCATGGGGGGTGCGATGTTATATGGGGTGGTTACGGTGTGCGGACGAGGGAGTTAATGGAAGGTCTCGGACAGATAACAAGGGCGCCACCGGAGTGAAGGGATAACGTAATCGATCAAAGGTGAAGATTCTACGCGCAACCAATAAACTCTCTTTTTTAAAACGGAAAGAACCCATTTTCTACGGTTGGTGGCTTGTTGTACTGACGTTGTTGATAAATGCCGGTAGCTCTTCTCCAGTTTGGGGGGGTGTTGGTGTATGGATCGACTCACTGGAACAACACTTTGGTTGGAGCCGTACCCAGCTTTCATTTGCTTTTTCCCTGGGGCAACTCGAAGGCAGCATCATAGGGCCTGTTGTCGGTATACTTGTTGACCGGATTGGCCCCAAGAACGTGGTGCTAGCCGGAATCTCAATTATCGGATTCGGCTTTATCCTGTTGAGTCAGACGCAATCCCTGGGTATGTTTTACCTCTCGTACGCCGTCATAATGCTTGGCGCTTCAGGTGGCGGATGGCTCCCGATGATGACAGTCATCAACAACTGGTTCGACAAGAAGCGAACGATCGCGATGGGGTTTGGTGGTTTAGGATTTTCAATCGGCAGTTTCCTGCTTGTTCCAGCCCTCGCTTGGATGGTGGAACCTTCCCGCGTCGGTTGGCAGATGACGTCTCTGGGGCTCGGGATATTTTTCCTCCTTGTTGGGTTTCCCATTACGCGATTTATCAGAAATTCGCCTGAAGAGTATGGAGAAGTCCCAGACGGGGCCGTATCCGATGAAACCGGCCAAGACCAATCGTCCGGTCCTAACGATGTTGACTACGATATCCTCGAAGTAATCAAAACCCGTGTCT
Organism: SAR202 cluster bacterium; assembly: GCA_030754315.1. Lineage (GTDB taxonomy): Bacteria > Chloroflexota > Dehalococcoidia > Lucifugimonadales > JASMAO01 > JASMAO01. The sequence goes on along the minus strand of JASMAO010000068.1, from coordinate 903 downwards.
TTTGGATAATATCGATTTGTCACGGGATGTCCTCGATGCTTATCAGCGCAATGATGGTCCACCTAATCCTCATTCTTAAAGATCAAGGAATATCTATTCAGACCGCCGCCATAATATGGGGCTTCACCATGGGGTTTTCAGGACTGGCCCAAATAATAGGTGGGTTCATAGGCGACAGAATCCCGAAGAACATTGCTCTTTGCTTATTCGGATGCGTGCAAGCGCTTGGTGTGCTCATCGCCTTGCGCATAGACTCCGTTTATCTGGCCCCTATCTTTGTTATCGTCTACGGGTTTGGGTTTGGGGCTAGAATCCCGCTCGGCAGCGCCATAAGGGGAGAGTATTTTGGACGCAAAGCTTTTGGCAAAGTCCTGGGGTTTTCCATGGTACCTATGTTCCTTATGATGATGTTAGGTCCTCTGTTCGCCGGATGGATGTATGACACTTCAGGGAGCTACGATACTGCCTTCATCATACTTGCCGGCATAGGTTTCGTTGGAAGTGGGGGCTTCCTGCTCGCAAGGAAACCGCCCCCGCCCAAACGTTCCAAACTGGGATTCGCCAACTCGTAAGGAGTGTCAGCCGCACAGGTTTTTGAAGACTACCTGGTAAATGAATAGAGAATTAATGTCTTTAAAAAAATGTCGGTAAAATCAGCAGGACAGGGGAGAAAATAGTGGTGCCCAGGAAGGGACTCGAACCCCCACTCCCTCTCGGGAAGCGGATTTTAAGTCAGTCAGGAGCGCATTCTCCTTCCAGAAGTTTCCGCAACATAAATAGCTTTATTTATGCTTTGATATTGATTCTAGGGTCTATTAGAGACAGCACTATGTCAGAAATCAACATTCCTATCATAACGAGGGAAGTGGTGACCAGGAGCAATGTGCTAGCGAGATACATGTC
>JASMAO010000067.1 GCA_030754315.1 SAR202 cluster bacterium | reverse complement strand
GTTGAGTGGATTAAATGCGATTCCTTTAGCTTACGGACGACCTTATTTTTCTGTAGGTGAACTGCAAAAAGCACTCAGAGAGGCGACAAGCGGCCGTGTGCTTAACCCCGTAGGGGCTGTTTCGATTGAAAGCCCGGTCAGACGACAAGCTGGACAAGTGGTGCCCTGGAACGAAATGCAGTCAATAACCAATCTCTGTAACGACGAAGGAATTCCCGTACACCTGGATGCAGCAAGACTGTATATGATGTCCGCTGCCACAGGCATCGATGTAAAAAAATATGCAAGCCTGTTCGATAGTGTTTACATCTCCTTATACAAGTATTTTGGAGCACCCTTCGGTGCAATACTAGCTGGACCGAACAAGTTCATCAAAAACATGTTCCACGACCGTCGAATGTTCGGCGGTGGTCTGCCGTCTTCCTATTTATCCGCCGCACTAGCGTTGGAGGGTATGAATGATTTTCCTGCACGGTTTAATGAATCATTCAACAAGGCAAAAGCCCTTTTCGAGATAATCAACAAACTTCCCGGAATTGAAATCCGACAGTTCCAAAACGGTTCGAATATCTTCGAGTTTTTAATAACTAAGAACATGAACACTGACCAAATAATCAAAAATCTACTCGATATGGATATCGTGATTCCTGAGCCAAAAAACGAGTGGCCAGTCCCATTAATACACGTAAACACCACGATACTCCGAAAATCCAACTCAGAAATCGCGGCAACATTTTCTGATGCAATCCAGAAAAGTATCGAACCTACGTCATAACCTCATCTCGTCAATCTGAGTGGGATTTTCAGTTGATTTTGGGATCAGCGTAAGTGTGCGCCGGATCTATCTGTCCATCACTCAATTCTCTAAAAGTCTTTCGATATATCTGCATCCTAAACCGACCTGAGTCGATCACATGCACCCTAAACTCACTGTCTACCTTCACCGATGTAGGCTTCCAGAAAAGCTTCTCGCGGCCGAGGTCGGTAATATTGTCACGCCAGCGAAGCATGTCAGGATTGACCATCAGCCTATCGGCCCCACGCTCGGTCATAGCAGCATCGCCTCGCATTACCTCTATGAATAGTCCTGCTCGGTTGAATTGCACCAACCGATCGTTACCACGGTCGCAGACGTACAGATCACCGTGGGCATCCACTGCAACATCACTCGGTCTGCTCAAGCGGCCTGCGTCTCTGCCCAGTTCATCCAGCACTTGAAGTAACTCACCTTCGGGTGAAAACCGCTGAACGCGATCATTTCGCCAATCAGCCACAACTATCGAACCGTCGATTGGATCGACAGCCACACCCCATGGATGGTCTAATTGACCTGGTTGAGAACCAACCTCTCCAAAGCCTCTGATATACAGCCCATCGCTAGTGAAATGCTGCACGCGTGAAGATCTTGAACTCACTACCCAAAAAGTGCCATCAGAAAGACGAGTTATTCCCGCAGGGGCATTGAGTTCACCAGGGGCATCTCCGGACTCTCCCCAGTCTGTAATAAAATCTCCACTATCAGTGGCGATTGTTACTACCTTATTCGCTCGCTCATCAGTGAAAAAGAAGCTTCCGAGGAGATCCGAATCACAGAACACTGGAGAGTTGTAATTTTTGTCAAACGAGTCATGGGACAGCCCGTCACGTGATATCTCTAAGTTTCTCTGAAACTCATCATTTGAATTTAAAACTACTATGCGAATTCTTGGTACTCCAGCTCCGGGAAAATGATGACGGTTCAATACGTAAAGCAATCCATCACCGTCAAATGCAAAATCCATAGGAGCCTTAAAACCATATACCGCGTGCCTCTGCCCAACAGAAGTTTCAAAGCGGTGACCCATCCGAAGTAATTCTGGATATTTGGCCTGATCTGATTTAGGTGTAACCGGTTGCATGTTACCAATCACTGAGAATAGTCCCCTATGGTTGATTTTTGGGTGACTGTAATAATACCAACAACCCCACCATAGACTCTCGATAAACCCATATTTGCGTATTGGCTAGCATCGTACTCCAATAGTTAATTACTTACTCATCAACATTGCGTAAAGACATTAAAGAACCATTACAATGTCGCTTAAAGTTGCTTAAGGCAGCCACTTGACTTGGCATATTCAAACTTAGGTTAAGAAAATTGACAACAAGACCTAATCTACTCTTCATTTACTCCGACCAACATAACCCTTATGTCATGGGTTGTGCCGGCGATCCGGTTGTATCAACACCCAACCTGGACTCTCTGGCAGCGAAGGGAGTGTTAGCTACCGATGTTTATACTCCGTCACCCGTTTGTGTCCCTGCCCGGATGTCCATGCTATCGGGGCGTTATCCGCACGAAATTGACACATGGACAAACAGTCACATCATGGATTCAGCTGTTCCAACTTTAGCTCACTCTATGGGTGCTGCGGGATATAACCCCGTCCTGGCAGGACGAATGCATTTCCTCGGACCAGACCAACTGCACGGTTATAGCGATCGAATAATAGGTGATCATAGTTCTCTTGTTCCAGGAACAGGAGATGCGAGCTTTAACTTTCTCGAAGATATCCGTGAGTCGGGGCCCGGCGGAAGCGGTTATCAAGTAATTGACGAAGATACTACAGCCGTCGCAGTGGAATGGCTGAACCGATTTGCTCTCAGGAAAAGAGCTAGCCGTGAAGAGGAACCTTTTAACTTAACGGTTGGGTATATCCTCCCACATTCACCATATATAGCTAGAAAAGAGGATTACGATCGATATGCCGGACGGGTGAAACCACCTACCGTTAGACTGCCGTTTTCTGATCTTGATCACCCCTTTGACAAATGGTGGCGCGAGCACGTAAACCTGGTAAGTCCCCCCGAAGAAGACCTTATGAAGGCAAGGGCAGCTTACTGGGCTTTGGTTGAAAGGCTTGACACGAACATAGGACTTATTCTCGATGCGCTTCGCGCCAACGGATTGGATGAAAACACCATTATCGTCTACAGCACTGATCACGGAGATATGGTTGGCGAACGCGAACTCTGGATGAAAAGATGCTTTTATGAACCCTCCGTCAAAGTGCCTGCAATAATTTCATGGCCAGAAGTCCTTCCACAGGGCGTGCAATGTGATCGAGTAATGAATGTTACGGATCTTAATGCCACTATACTTTCGGCACTCGGAGCTCCCCAACTCCCGGGATCACATGGAAGAAACGCTATACCCATGCTGCGAGGCGAAGACAACAACTGGGATGATATTGCAATATCCGAATACGCGATACAAGAAGGTTCAATCCAGCGGATGGTAAGAAAAGACAACTGGAAATTTATTTACCACCATGAAGAGCCCACACAACTATTCGACCTTTCAAAAGACCCAAACGAACTAAACGATCGATCACAGGATTCAGATTGCGCAGAGATCGTGTCTGAATTATCAGCTCTGGTGTTCGCTGACGGATGGGATCCTAATCATGTGCGACAAAGGCTCAAAGAAAAAAAACGCGACACCGACTTGATACGAAAATGGGCAGAAAATTGCCCGCCGGAAGATCAGTATCGCTGGGACATGGATCCATCATGGACCTACGTTGAGTAGCCGATAACCTGAAAAACAATCTCCGAATAAACTAAAACAAAGGCCATTACGGAAATGGTCAGTGTAATGCAGCACTACCTCCAACCGAAAGTTGCCAGCTTTTCGGCTTCGACCACCGTTAAGACTATGATAATTGCTAAGGCTAAAAGCGTTACAACGGCAGCATTGAAGGTCCAGACAATACGCATATTGGTAGATTGATTCACGCGATCCACGACCCAACCCAAAGATGCAAAAACAGGAGTTGACATTAGGGCCGTAGGAACGCCTAAAAACAAATTGACTATCATCGAACCAGGGATCTGGAACAGCGAGTTAAACCCGATGTTGATAATTTCCTGGGTAGAAAAAACTGAAACTCTAACAGCAGTAACCCAAGAAATTAAAGGCAATATTCCACCGTATATAAACGGGAATCCTAGGCCAAATAAAATACCACGTAATGCCCAACTGAATTTTCCTCGAGGCCAATATTGTGATTCTGATAGGCCTGGCATTAACAGTATTGCAATCATCGATCCCAAGAAGAACCCGACCAGTGTTACCGTCATGTAAATGCCAGCACTAGGATATGTTGGTGACTCCCAATGTCCGTGATCGGCCACGTTAAGGGTCATAGCGATCACCAGACCAAGGGTCCCCCCACAGATCACTGTCGAAAGATTACGCTTCACCCCCAGCAACTGATGACGATATCTCATTAGTCTTTAATAATTCCACCGTGGCGCTCTATAGCGTCCAGGTTAAGTTCAGTTCCGAGACCTGGACCCTCTGGCAGATAAAAATACCCATCGCTTATGCGTTCCGCAGGTGTTAATAATTCTGATCGCCATTCAGTTTCTCCAATTGCATGCTCAAGTGGCCTTCCCCCTCCAATGGCAGCGGTGACATGGGCACTCGCCAACTGTGAAACTGGGCCGGATGGACTGTGAAGAGACACATCGGCACCCAATGCAATCGATGCTCTCCCAGCGGCGTAAGCCTCAAAGACGCCTCCACAGTGTTTGACATCTGGCATTATCACGCTGACTGAACCCTTTTCCACTAAATCAACAAAAGCATTCTTGCCGTAAATACCTTCAGCTCCGGCCACCGTAACTGATATATTTTTTGACAGGTCGCTTAGCCTGTCGGCATCCGTTCTAGGTTGAAATGGTTCTTCAAACCAGCCAATGTTTAGTTCAGCCAATCGATTTGCTACAGATCCAGCTACTTCCGGCAAGAATCGGCTGTGACAATCAACTAACAGGTCAATTTGATCGCCAATAGCGCTTCTGACCG
>JASMAO010000066.1 GCA_030754315.1 SAR202 cluster bacterium | reverse complement strand
CACTTGGCTGACTCTCTCAAAGGTCTCCACATCATGGGCGAACCACCCGACGGTGTCATAACTTGGTGCCTGCGGCAAAATCCCGTTGACTGGAACACTTCCGTGGGTAGGGCGCATGCCGTAGATGCCGCAGAAACTGGCGGGTGCTCTCACAGAGCCGCCCGAATCCGAGCCCAGGGCAAAGTCCACTAGCCCTCCAGCGACGGCGCTCGCGGATCCACTAGACGATCCACCTGGCACGCGGCTCGGCGCCCGTGGATTGACCGGTGTGCCGTAGTGTGGGTTCTCTCCCAAAATGCCACGGGTCAATTCGTCGGTAACGGTCTTGCCAACCATCGTGGCACCTGATTTGACCAGCACGTCGACCGCCCAAGCGGTGCGCGAAGCAGGGCCGTGAGTCGCCTTCCAGTCAGGGTTGCCTGCTCCGGTGACGTGGCCGGCGACGTCAAAGATATCCTTGGCCGCAAACGTCAAGCCTGAGAGAGAACCGTCGGGCGCCCCTTTGAGGTATGCATCCGAGTCAGCACAAAATGCGCCTAGGTCGTCGTTGGGTCTGAACATTTTACTCCCGCGAGCCCGCCATTGGCGCAATCAAGGACGGCTTAATCCGACCACGAAATACGCCTCTTTGTCAAGCCTCCTGGAGCACGTCAGCAGCCATGTACAACAGTGTCTCAAGGGTAGGGCTCCCCATGAAATGGAGTATTGGTCAATGCCACCTACATCCTTTGTATGGTCGGACATGAAGAGCCCCAGCCCTTCCGGTAACAACGCTATGATTCGCTCCCCCAACTGACCTGCCAGACCTCGACTAGCGCTTGAGCAAGGCGGTACGAGCGGGAAATTTCATATCCCTGCCTGCAAGACCAAACGGGTCTGGTAGTGGCTAGGGCTGGAGTGGTTGCAGCTAGATAGCAAGGACGCTACTGGGGTTTAGCGCCGCAGGTTCTTGGATGTCCCAGTCGCTGCTGGACGACCTTGGGATGGATATTGGCCTTCAGCCTGGTCTTTCTTCCATGCTTCTAGCCTCGCATCCGCCTGTCCCTGCGTAAGGCCACCTGCATCTACACCAGCTTTCAGCCTGGCTTCTACATCTTCGAGAGTTATTCGACGGGAATCTTCCACGGTCCTGAGACCTTCTAGCTTTTCAGTTGCCTGTTCCCTAGTCATATCACCGTTCAGGACGGCAGCCCGAATCTTAGCCTCTACATTGTCCGCGTCGGGACTCCCCGCCAACACATAATTGACTCCTATACCCAAAACCAATATAGCTAAGAAGACAATCACCCCCACCCCGCAGATCAAAGTCCTTGTCGATGAACTCATTAGATTGCTCATGTTCCGTCCTTTTGTTTTAGATTGCCAGCAGATCTAATACAGACTAGATTAGCGGAGCTTCTTGTGAAAATATTGTAGGTACTCTAAGAATCCATTAAGGATTTTCGACACGATTTCGGCCCTCGTGGGACCAACATAACGGGGGGTATAAAGATCGAGGCAAGAGAAGTAGTTGGGATACGTATCCCTATATCCCCCACTATACCTAACCCCCCATGGAATTCCTAGCCACTAGAATTATATAGCCTCCATCCCCACATAACCCTGCCTCTGGGGGCAGTATAGTCTGTCCTATCAACACTAGGGACTAGAGAGTGTGGCTATGCCACGAGACAGATGCCCTCTGATGCCGCCGAGAGGCCGCATGCGGCAGGTGGATCCTCCAAGGAGAAGGTTCTAGTTGGAGGCTCGTCGCGACATTATTGCTAGCACCATGACATCCCTGAAACATGGGGTGCCCCGACCTCAACCGGGCCGCGAACGCGGCTTGGCAACATAGAGCCGCAAGAGGGTATTTTGCCGACATGCTTGGCAACACAAACCGGTGTGGGACGGTAGATACAGGGAAGGTGGTCGGAGGTCTCAGCTACAGTAGAGGCCGAATCGGGCCTTCGTCACAATCGATATAATATCGGTCGAGTCGTAGCTAATGAAAAGGGGACCTCAATCATCGCGACGTGCTGGGCTACACACCTCTCCGGCGGAGTGATGACCATCATGATGTGAATCGTAGTATTGGCACGGAGATAGGCGTTTATAGCTGACTCCAATTCTTCTTCCACAATCCGTCGGGCGTCCTCTCTCGTCAGTGTGTAAGAATCTGTAAGAGCATGTTCCTCAACTAAGGAAGACCAGCTTTCCACTGCCTCCGTAGTGTCTTGACGGAGTTGGTGAACAGGAATACGATGGCTCCTGTACAAGACAGTGAAGGGCTCGGACAGGGCAGTTTTGCCTCGAAAGGAATATTGCGAAGAGGAGATTATCGATGGCTCCCCCACAAGAAGCGGCACCGACTATCCATCATATGTTTGATCTATCCGGCAAGACAGTTCTGGTTACTGGGGCTTTTGGAAGGACAATGTGCGTGTGAATTGCATAAGCCCAGGCCCCTTCCCGATTGACGGTATGGTTCCCGAGGAAATGGTCAACCGTCTATCCAACAAGAGCCCCATGAAACGTATAGGCCGACCACACGAACTCAAAGGCGCTTTGATACTAATTGCCAGCGATACCAGCAGCTATATCACCGGCCAGAACATCGTGGTCGACGGCGGATGGACGGCATGGTGATTTGCAATCAGGAGACTTTGCGCCCCTATTCCTGCTTGCACCCTGTATCACCCTGCCCCCAGAGGCAAGCTCATATAGGGGTGCGATGAAGCATGAATCCCTTCCGAGAAAGTTCCTGTCATAACATAGATCGAGGCTATGAAAAAGGCCCTGGAAATAGGTTACAGGCCACCGTCAGCTTGATCTGAAATCCGCCAAATCTATGGACAACATTCTTTTCCTATTCCCAGACCAGTTACGCCGTGACTTCCTGTCCTGTTACGGCGCAGACTTTATCGACACGCCAAACATAGACTGGATCGCCGAACACGGCGTCCGTTACGACAACGCCTACTCCGCATCGCCATTGTGTGTCCCTGCCCGAACGGCCTTGCTCACTGGCATGAACGCTGTTCGCAATGGAGTCACCGATAACCTCCACGCCATCAGACCCGACTATAACCTGGCAGGCATTCGGACTTGGCCCCAGATCATGGCCGAGAATGGCTACTACACCGCTGCCGTCGGCAAAATGCACTTCTATCCCTGGGATGCGCGGCATGGCTTCCAGTACCGCGTCGTTTGCGAAGACAAGTTGTGGTCTCTTATCCGTGACGACTACTACCACTACTTGAAGAGTCATGGACTCAGGAAGCTGCGCTGGTTCGAGTACGGCGAATACCTTGAGAGTAAGGGCGTCGCACACACCGACGTCCCCTGGGAGCACTCGTGGGATCGCTACACCGGCCGTGAGGCCCGGCGCTTTATCGAAACCCAGGGCAACGACGGCCCCTTCGCTCTGATGGTAGGGTTTCCTGGCCCACACGACCCCTATGATCCGGCCACGGATTTTCCAGACAAATACCGATCTGAGGACATGCCAGGACCGATCCCAGCTTCCGATTCTCACGGTCATATTCTGCGCGAGTCCAGAATCCATGCCCGTGCCAACATGGGGATGGACCTATCTACCTACACTGAAAACGAGATGCGGTACGTCAGAGCTCACTATGCCGGTCTGGTCAAGCAGATCGACCACGAGGTCGGCGAACTCATCCAGACTCTGCGTCGTAATGACCTGCTCGATAGCACTGTCATCGTGTTCGCCACCGACCACGGCGATCATCTAGGGGATCACGGTATCGAAGGCAAGGCAACCTTCTACGAGTCCGCTACCCACATCCCGCTACTTGTCCGAGCGCCGGGCAATGCAGAGGGCACGACGTGCTTAGACCTAGTTGAGTTACGCGATGTTACCGCCACCATACTAGCCTTGGCAGGTTGCGACCTGCCCGACTACATGGACGCCCAGCCTCTTCCGACTCTCGGTCTGGAAGGTCCATCACCACGCACCCACATCTTCGGATACCTGACTCAATCCTGGATGGCCTTCGACGGGCGCTACAAGCTCGCCAAGTACTCGTCTGCTACACAAGGATTCGAGCCCTCTTCTGATTCCTCCAACTCCCATACCGACCCCTGGAAACAACACGATATGCTCAGCCGCGGCGAGACCCACCTCTTCGATTTGCAAAACGACCCCAACGAACAGCACAACCTACTCCACACCAATTCCATCCTATCCCCCGGTGATTCGAAAATCGCCAATATTTTTCACCTCCTCGACACCGCTCTCACTCAAGAACTCATGTCTTCTATGACGTTCGCTATGCACGATCGCATGCCCTTGCCCTATTCCATGTCCAGTGACGAAAACGTAGCCCGTGAAGGCTGGGTGAGCCCCTTCCCTTCCTCCGCTTCCGCCGGTTCAAAGGTCCAGGATCCCTACTGAGCCGGCCTTCAGCCCACCGGGGATTATAGGGGCCATCATTGTCCTTTTCTCGGCCCATTGAACTACTTGAACGCCTTGCCAGCGGCGTTCCTACGGACCCATCGAAAGTCATTCCAAGAGACTTCTACTTTGCCCACATTGGGAGCTCCACAGAGCGGTGGACTGCGTTCAACAGGCCCAGGTGGCTCGCGTGAAAAATCGCTCGAAGGTGAACGAAAACTGAGCAGTCTCGAAGCAGATCGATGACACGCACCAGAGCTGATAGCGACCGTCGCTGCCGCAAAGCTGCGCAGCGGTTTCACGATCTTCGCCACGCCTGTGCGAGCTTGCTCCTCGCCCAGAACCTCACTCTCGCGTTGTAAGAGAGAAATGGACCACTCAACCATTAGCCTGACTATGGCTCGTATCTATGCTGAAGAGGTGAATAGAGAGGATGCTATTAAGGCCTATAAGGCTATTGTGAGGGAGGGCATAGGCGATCTTCCGATACCACCCACACGATCAATACAGCCAATCCCACAAGGCTACAACACAGGAGGAAAAAAACGGCTGCTGGTTGCCCTAAACCCATAGTTACAGCGATAAGAGGCCATACAAAAGCCCCAGTTAGGAAGGATAAACGGCTGACTGCGCCATAAATCCCAAACATCTCTCCCAGATTTGACGGAGAGAGTTGAATGAGTAGTGGTCTATCTGCGGCCCACAAGCCCCCGAAAAAGAGTCCTAAGATGGCACTCAACGGCCACCAAAGCTGATTGCTGAGGTTCATCGTTGGAATACTAAATGCAGCAGCTAGCATCAGTGACCATCCCAGTATATTCCATTTTAGGGCATATGCTGGTCCTATTTTGTCGACTATGTACCCCCATAACATCGCACCTGGAATGGCAAACACCGTCCCAAGAATCAATACTAGTTCCACTTCTCTTTCGGTAAAACTCATAGTTTTTAAACCATATAGCACAGCGAATGTTGAAGAGGTAGTCACAGCCACCATATAGAAATATCGAGCAATGAAGTATTTCAGTAATGCAGGGGTTTGTTTGAACTGGTTCCACCTCCGCTTAATTTGAATCCAAGTGGCACTCAACACTATATCTGTTTTGAGTCGTGTATCTACCTGGTGTTTTTCGTCAAAAAATATGGTGAGTGGAAGTGCAGCCAGAATGTAAATTACTGCAATCCCTAGGAATGCGGAACTGTAATTGGAATTATATTCACTATATTGAAGGGCCACTATTAGCACAACAAGTGAACCCGTGTAGCCTAATCCGATTCCTAGGCCGCCTATTTTCCCCCTATTTTTTGGAGTAGAAGCATCTTTCAGCATTGAGTTATATAGAAGTTCAGCCAGGTACACGGATACAAATGCTGTAGAGAAAAAGGTCAAGGTACCCATAATTGTACCGCTGAATCCGATCAAGATAATTGAGATAGTTGCAACAATATTAAGTAGTGTGAATGTTCGCATTCTGCCCTTTAACTGATCAGTTAAAGCTCCAAGGAAGGGACTAGCTACAAGGACAACAACCATAGAAACCACTATTGGAAACCCTAGATCTGCATCGGTTGTGCCTTGTCTTTCGTTTATCGAGAGCGGCAAGAATAGACCAACGACTCCCAAGTTAAATACGGTGTTTGCTACGTCATATAAAGCCCACGAAACAACGGATTTGTTCATGTAGTAAGGTGCCCTAACTGCGCATTAAAACGACGACGTCCTTGCGTATTTGCCCTAACAGAATTTCTTTCAAGTAAATAGCCTCTTTGTATCTATTCAGACTACAGAATTGACAGAAACAGGTCTATGGTCTATTAGTGACATCTCCGCCGCCACAGCCACTCGGAGGCTTTGCCAAGATTCTTTCACAGTGCTGGGGCTCTCAATCTCTCCTCGTGCCACCCGAAGAAATTCAACCAATTCGGCACGGTACGCATCGTTGAAACGATCGAAGAAAGTCAAATAGGGCGCACTCCCTCCCTCCCTTTCTGTTTCCAGAGGCCGAATTGGAGCACGTTTGTCCCAGCCAACAGAAACACTGTCACCAGATCCATGTAACTCCATCCGGACATCGTACCCCAACGGATTGTGTCGACTACCTGTAAGCACTACCAGTGCTCCCTCTGCCAACTTCAACACAGCCGCAGTCGTATCTACATCACCCTGCCTCTGAAAAGCCTGGTCCACCAGTACAGACCCCGACGCATACACCTCAACAATGGGCTGTCCAACAATCCAAGGAATAAGATCGAACTCGTGAATATGCATATCTTTATACATACCACCAGACCTCTTTATGAAACTCTCTGGCGGCGGTTCGTGATCGTGACCGACCATGCGAACCAAATATATTCGGCCTAGTTCACCATTAAAGACCTTCTCGCGTGCCATTCGGAAACCCATGTCAAATCGGCGTTGAAATCCGACTTGAACCTGCACTCCAGATGCGGACACCTGCTGCATCAGCCGTTCTGTAGCAGCGAGATCGAGGGATATAGGCTTCTCACAGAAAACGGGTAGGCCCGCTTCAACGCCAGTTTCAACCAAAGTCGCATGGTCTACGGTAGAAGTGGAGATAAGTAGAGCGTCAGGCTTTGCATCGATAACCTCTTCCACCGAACCAGCAACCATCGCTTCCAGTTCATGGGCAACGGCTGTGGATTTACTCCAATTTCTGTCGTATAGAGTCAGATTAGTCACATCGGCAAGATCGCGCATGGTGCGTGCTCGGAACGAACCCAGTCTACCTGTCCCTATGATTCCGATGTGCATTATTTGCCTCCTTGGATCTAAGATTCAGTTAAGTTATAGGGCGCTATTGAGGCTCTTAATGCTGTTATGAGGTCGGTGGGGTGATACATCCCCAATTCACCTAATCTCCTTGGGACTCTTAGCCGTTAGGTTCTAGCCATCACCTGAATGAGCCTGCCTCTGGGGGCAGTATAGTCTAGGGGCGAGAAGGGGTGCGGCTCTGGACGGGACTTCGTGTCTGACATTCAGGACAAAACGGCGCACGGCTGTGGTTATAGGAGTATATTAATTACTTGTGAGAATCCCGCTCTACATATCGACGGCCTTTGTCGGTGCCAGACTGACATCCAAGGACACAAGAAGACACAAGAAAGTGATGATCACCGAACTACTTGGCTATGTCTTTCAGGTCTATTCGCATCAGGTCGACGTAGTGCCAGCTAAGCTCCTCGATCAGTTGCAGCGTCCCTACCGGAAACTGGATAGCCAGAGAAAGCAGCAGCGGAGAGACGTGCGTGGCTTTCAAGGGAAGAACCTCACATTGCTATCACCGACAAGCTCCTCAAAAGAGGCCGAGCACGCCCAGCAGCCCGCGCAGGACTTTCTTCCACCCTATTCAGTTATCTTGCATAATGACAATCACAACCCCATGGACTTCGTCGTTGCATCACTCCTGAAAAGCGTGTCCAGCCTGACGACCGAGGAGGCTATTGCGATCATGCTAAATACACACAACGAGGGGAAGGCGGTGGTCATCATCTGCCCTCTAGAGTATGCGGAACTCTACCGCGATCGTATCCGAACCTTTGGCCTTGCCGCGACCACTGAAAAGGCCTGATGCACAATCTTGAACCACCATCGAATTTCGCTGGGTCAGTCCAAGCAGACTTAAAGACAAGAGGAGACCATGAAACCCCATTCGATTCGAGCGTGTGCCATACGTGGAAAGCTCTTCTATGCTCGGGTGACATGGAGATCGCGAATTGTGGCACCCATCGCTCTTACCCTCGTGAC
>JASMAO010000065.1 GCA_030754315.1 SAR202 cluster bacterium | reverse complement strand
TAGGTTCCTGGCAAGGCTAATGGTCCACTGTTCGCTTCTCCATATCTTCCAGGCTTGGCACTATTAAGCTTAATAGGACTATTTGGTGTGTGTCGAAAATCCCAGACAACTCGATTAACACCCAAAGCAGGTGCCGAGGATCTGCGGTTCCTTTGTACTGAAGCCCTTCTTCAGCCAAATCAGCGTTGATCTCAGCTAAATAAGAGGAATCAGCCTTGAGACGTTCATTGGCCTGGGACATGACGCCTTGGCATGTGGAACAAATTGTCATCAAAGGTAAACCGGTCGCCTCCGCCATAGCGAAGGTCCGGGCATTGAGGGTATCGGCAAGCCGTAGGTTTTTTTCTTGGAGAACACCTGACCCAGTACATGACGCTCCACTCAGAGCCTCTAATTCCAATTCTATGCCTAAGATGTTGCAGACCTCAATCGTGGCCGCATAGAGTTCTGGACACGCACCGCGAGCGACACAGCCTGGATAGAAAGCATACCTCATCTTTTATCCCTCACCCTTTCAAAAATACGCCGCACATTCTCCACACCCGTGATGCTCCTATGAACAATCGGTGGTAGTTTGCCGTTGATTATCGATCGAATGCCTACAGGGAAAAGTTTGAACATCTGCTTAACATTAAAAAGTCCGAAGGTCCTGATAGGGAGTTGAAGTTCATTTAACCATCCACTGTGCTCAACCAAGTCTGAGAAAGCTTTCGCATGGCGGGCACCGTACGTCTTCGTGTAGCCTTCCTCCATGGCCTTATCACGCAAAGCCATAATGCGACTCATAGGATCGACATCTTTAGGGCATACCTCAACACACTGCATGCATCGGGTGCAATCCCAAATACCACCATATTTGTTTAGGTCGCCTAGTCGGATCACGTCGGCATCGTCGCGAGGATCAGCAACAAACCTGTAGGCTTTAGCTAAGGCCGCTGGACCAAGGAAATTCTTGTCTACGTTCAGAACTGTGCAGTCAGAGACACAAGCTCCACACATTATGCAATCCATCACACCAGCTAGGTGTAGCATGTCATCGTCATCAGCGATATATTCCTGTTCTGGAGGCGGTCTATTCGGCTGAAGCCATGGCTCAATTTGACGAACCTTAGTCCAAAAGGGTGAAAAGTCGACCACTAAATCTTTGACAACGGTCATGTTGCCCGCCGGTTCAACGCTAACGGAACCACTCCCCCGTTTGAGTATGTCCGTGATCTTTGTATTGCATGCGAGTCTAGCCTGCCCATTAATGCGCATAGCGCATGAACCACATATAGCGCTCCGGCACGAGCACCGTAGGGCGAGGCTACCGTCAATCTCTTCACGCACCTTGATCAGAGCATCGAGAACCGTTGAAGAATCATCAACCTCGATCTGATAGTCCTGAAAGTAGGATCCCGGAAGATTTGAGTCGGGATTATAGCGGCTAACGCTAATGGTTACGTCCACTTAATGGATACCTCATCACTTTGCACGGTTTGATTGGCCTTACTCAGGGCAAGTCTTTTTCTTTGTGCTCATCATACTTGTTCCCCATTATCGCCCCAGCTCGGAGTCCAATATAAGCCACATCACAAGATGGTGAATGGGTTAGATTTTTCACGCTAATACGACCTGACTTGAGGCGCCCATTCGGTAATAACCACGGGGAGATGTTGTATCTCTCGATCGCCATCTCCGATCCGGTTCACAAGGATGTGTTTAAGCCAATTTTTGTCGTCGCGTTCTGGCATATCAGTACGAGTATGAGCTCCCCTACTTTCCTTGCGCTCAAGCGCGCTGGATATGATAGCCTCGGCACAATCCAACATGAATCCTAATTCAAGTGTAAAAAGCAAATTTGTATTGAACGTCTTCCCTTTGTCAGCCACCACCACTTTGCTGAAACGGTCCCGAAGCCGATCAACTTCTGACGAAGCTTTTTCCATCCCACTGTGATTACGAAAAACGGCAAGATTTGTATTCATTGTCTGGCCAAGTTCAAATCGTATTTTCCCGAATAGCTCACGGCCTTCACGATCAAGCATACCCTGAATTGATTTTCGATCCGTCTCAGAGTCATTGTCGTCGATGGATTGATGCACCATATCTCTCGACCGCTCAGCCGCATGCTCTCCAGATCGACGACCAAAAACTAGCGTGTCTAGAAGTGAATTCGCACCGAGTCTATTGCCCCCGTGAACGCTAACGCATGCTACTTCTCCAGCAGCATACAAACCAGGCAGAGAAGTGAGTCCATCAACATCAGCCTTGATACCACCCATTTGATAATGCATACCAGGGCGTATTGGGACAGGCGCCTCTACCATATCGACATTAGCAAAATCTATGCCTAGCTGCCTGATTTGAGACAGTCTGTCCTCGATACGCTTCGGTCCTAGATGGCGACAGTCAAGAAATACACAACCGTTGACATCTCTCCCCTCATTTATCTCAGTCTGCTCAGCACGAGATACTACATCTCGGGAGGCTAACTCCATCATATTCGGCGCATAGCGTTCCATGAAGCGCTCTCCGGTGGAGTTAATCAGAAATCCTCCTTCCCCACGAGCGGCTTCGGACATTAGCGCTCCGTTACTTTTTAGGGTCGTCGGATGATACTGAACCATCTCCATGTCCATGAGAGGAGCACCGACTTGATACGCTAGTGCCATTCCATCTCCAGTGCATATAAGGGCATTAGTACTGGGTTCAAAGACACGTCCTAGCCCACCTGTTGCCATAACCACTGATTTAGCTCTGATGACATGAATATCTCCTGTGCGTATCTCCATAACGACGGCTCCACAACATTGACCGTCCCGAACAATGAGTGAAAGGACGAACCACTCCTCATAAACACGAACTCCAGCCTTAAGAACCTGCTCGTATAAGACGTGGAGAAGAGCTTGACCAGTAAAATCGGCTACAAAAAAAGTGCGAGCCTCCCGTTGGCCTCCAAATTTCCGAGTACCGAGACGGCCAGAATCGTCACGGTTGAAAATAGTCCCCATGTTTTCCATACCAATTACTTCTTGACCCGCCTCCTGGCACATAACAGCAACGGCATCCTGGTCAGCCAAGTAATCGCTACCCTTGATGGTATCGTAAGCATGGTCCTGCCATGGGTCCCCACGATCGGTTAAAGCAGCGTTTATTCCCCCCTGCGCGGCATTCGAGTGACTACGCACAGGATGAACTTTACTGATTACCCCGACATTGACTCCACGGTTAACTGCGGCTAGACCAGATCGCATTCCAGCTAGGCCAGCACCTATAACAAGTACGTCGTGCTCAAACATTAGGTGAAAGAGAATAGCAGCCCTAGGGGTTGTGGGTAAAGGGGATTGATTACATTTTCAAGTAACATTTTGAATAGCAATTGCTCAATGATATAAACCACGAGGGTATAAACAACTTAGCGATAAGGACAATCCTTCAAATATTAGTAACGAGAAGAGAGGCCATATAATACAGGAGGTCAATCCAAAAGTTGGCCGGATTCCTATGGCCAAACTAACTGACCTCTGTCATAAGCTCCATCTATGAATCGGTTGGTGAATGCGATCCGATAGTCAAAAGGAGATGGGATAGCATCGTACTCTATCAAATGCTTATATAACTTCTCCCATTGTTCGTCACTCATCCATCCAAGTCCGTTTGTTTCCGTTAAACGGCTATTGGCATCCTCAAGCTCCGAATTAAGCATGAACCGCTGGTGATCTAGATCCTCACCCGGAGCGTACTTCAAAACAATCTCCAACGCCTCATCCTTATTATCCACAATGGCCTGTAGTCCACGGAGAGTAGCTTTCACAAACCTTTGAACTATCTCAGGGTTAGTTTCAACAAACTCCTGCCGAGTAATGTACGTAAGGCCAAGACTTGGAACACCATATAATTCAGGGTCCCATTGGTTGAGTTCAAAGCCCAATCGCCGAATTGTGTCAGGCTCATTAGACTTGAAAACCGCGAGTACGTCTACCCTACCCTCGGTTAGAACCCTAGGATCGAAGCCCGCATTCACCTCAGTAATACCGGCACGATCAACACCGGCCGCCTTTAACATGGCTAAATAGTCTGGGGACGGCGAGATTTTGTAACCGAAAATCTTGCCTTCCCAGTCCTGCAAAGTTTCGATATTGGAGGTTCGAAGGGAGACATAGGTTTGCTGACCATTCTGTCCAAACATGGAGACCGCAACGATTGGCAGGTTCGGTTTTGACCTACGTTTCAATACGGAGGCGGCTGCAGCTGTCGTAAAGTCGACATCGCCTGCGGTAAGCAGCTTAAGATGCTCACCAGAAGAGGCATGCCTGATATCAACGGCGAGGTTTTGTTCGGCAAAATAACCTTTTTCTTGAGCGACATAGGCCGCTACAAATGGGAGGTTGGCTTGTGGCTTATATCCAGCCATAAACACTAATTCGTCAGCCTCCGTTGATGATCCCATTCTCTGACATCCTACTGCCAGTAGTACAATTGGAAGGATCAGTAGTATGGCTTGCACTAACAAACTCTTCTTTGCCGTACAGTACGTCAATTTAAATCTCATGAAATAACTCCAATTTCGTGCCAGAAAAGCAACCTCTTTTCTAGGTATGAAACAAAGACAGTTAAACTTACACCAGTTGCGGCCAAAACCAAAATCGCTGAAAAGAGCGTAGGCATGTCTAGGTTGTTATGAGCAATGATGATCACACTGCCAAGCCCCCTGTCTCCACTAAACCACTCCCCTACTACCGCTCCGATCACCGACAAAGGCACAGCGATCCGAAAAGCAGCAAACAGGTATGGCAATGAACTAGGCACTCGGAGTTTAAAATATATTTGGCTTTTAGTCGCACTCACTGATCGAAAGAAATTCAAAACGTCTGAGTTTATCGATCGAAAACCGGTGAACGCATTGACCATCACAGGGAAGAAAGTGATCAAGGCAGCTATAAGAATCTTGGGGGCGGAACCAAACCCGAACCAAATAACGAATAAGGGCGCAATCGCGACTATGGGTGTTACCTTAACCAGTAAAGCCAACGGTAACAGCGTTCTCTCAACGAAACGTGAGTGGACCATTACAGTGGCACCCAAAATGGCCACAGTTGCGCCCAGTAAAAAGCCACCCAAAGCTTCTACCAAGGTAATGAATCCATGATAAAAGAAGAATCCGGGATTTCCGACTAGTCTGTCCAAGACAGCGCTAGGGCTAGGAACAATATATTCCGGAACTGAGCCTAGTCCTACCCATAGACCCCATACTACAACCAGAATAGTCAAAGCGGCAATAGAGGGTAACAGCGACTGTATAACGATCCGATATACTCCAATAACTGAGCTACGGAGGTTATTCATTTGCCGCACCATTTTCCGAATCAAGTAGCGTCGCTCTAGATAGGGCTTCCCTGATGCAGTATGTGTAGTCGAGAAATTCCGGCGAGCGTTCAATATCTTCTGATCGTGGCCTAGGAAGCTTAATTTCTAGTTCAGACACCACTTGACCAGGCCTTGCAGACATGATGAGAACGCGGTCTGAAAGAATAACGGCTTCGGGAATGCTGTGGGTGACCATCACTACAGTCTTCCGTGAGAGATTCCA
The DNA here is from genome assembly GCA_030754315.1 of SAR202 cluster bacterium. GTDB lineage: Bacteria > Chloroflexota > Dehalococcoidia > Lucifugimonadales > JASMAO01 > JASMAO01. The sequence continues at coordinate 1,714 of JASMAO010000065.1, read as the reverse complement.
CAACCTAAGCAGTTCGTACCTCATGCCGGAGCGAGTTATTTCATCGAGGGACCCAAGAGGCTCATCCATCAATAATACTTCAGGATCAACTGCGAAAGCTCTCGCAAGAGCTACCTTCTGCCGCATACCACCAGAGAGTTCGTGCGGGTAATATTCAGCAAACTGTTCGAGCTCAACTATACCCAAGACATCTCTTGGATCTTTTCCACTCGCACTGACACCGATTTCATTTGCTAGGGACATATTGCCTAACACGGTCCTCCACGGCAACAGAGACGGGTCCTGGAAGACGAATCCTAAGAGCCGGCGGCGCTGGGCCTCTTTTGGACATATATCATCTATTTTAACTAAACCTTTTGTCGGTGTTTGCAAGCCTCCGATTATGCTCAGTAATGTGGTTTTGCCTCCTCCACTGGGCCCAATTATGGATATGAATTCACCGCGGTTGACATCAAAACACACGTTCGTCAGAACAAACAACGGAGGCCGCACGCGACGGTAAAAATGGGTTATGCCATAAACTGAAATGTGGGGCTTAATTTGCAAAAAAAGATCTGGTTAAGAAAAGTCCAAGTATGTTAGTACAGAGCCGATATGTCGATTGTAAAACAATCAGCCAATCCCTATCAGGATTCAGTTTCGATTATTCTGGTCCCTCGACTAAATAATAGCTGGCTGATCAGACTGTTCCAGACCCACCCACAATCTCAAAATATCCATCGGATTGCGAATGATAACAAAAGCACAACTTAGTTTGAACTAAAGTCTTGCACGACCTTCTGAAATCAGCGGTTTGGGAATATTTCGTAGGGCGAAGTAAACCAAGATAGGAATGATTATCAAATCATCAACAAATCCTATAATCGGTATTAGATTTGGTAGTAGGTCAAGAGGAGTGAAAGCATAAGCTACAGCTCCAGCCAGAAACATACGGGCAGTCCTCGGGGTCCTAGAATCCTTCATAAGTATGCGATATAGCTTCAGTTCTCGTCGGATCAAACCGAATACTCGCCGTACAGTACTAACCATACCCAAACCTCAAAAGACAAAGTAGAGAGTGAAGGGAAACGCGACAAACCAGACCACTGCTGCTGAACAACAAAACCCACGTCGGTGACTGCGACGCCCCTCTCTCACAGACTACGTTACCTTAGCACTTATCAAAGAGTGAAGGCGATTTTGGTTCTATTTTTGAACATTTCCAATACTTTTACAAAATCTTACATTAGCTGTGATTTGTTGCGTGTGAAATATCTCCATGAGAGAATACCGATCGATATCTGCTTCACCAAACTCTAACGAGGTGTTCCATCTATGACTATCGATTCCCTTTTGCTAGACACAATTGAGTGGAGACAAGTGGGACCTTTCCGAGGCGGGAGAGTTGTGGCTGTAGCGGGCGACCCAGCCACTCCTCAGGTTTTTTATTTTGGGGCCTGCTCAGGAGGAATCTGGAAAACAAGTGATGGGGGAACATACTGGGAGAATGTGTCGGACGGGTTTTTGAACACGGCCTCCATAGGAGCTATCGCAGTATCCAATTCAGACACGAACGTCATTTACGCTGGTAGCGGCGAGGCATGTATACGAGGCAACGTCTCTCAAGGAGACGGGGTATATAAATCCACCGATTCAGGCAAAACCTGGCGCAATATGGGTCTAAAAGAGACTCGACATATTGGTAGGATCCGTATCCATCCATCAAACTCTGATG
>JASMAO010000064.1 GCA_030754315.1 SAR202 cluster bacterium | reverse complement strand
GAACCTGACGTGGTGGTTACTTTTGGGCCGAGCGGTATATCCAACCACCCCGACCACATAGCCATCCACAAAGCGACTGTTGTTGCATATAAGAATTATAGGGGTGCAGTAAGCAAACCGGATAAGCCAATACTCCTTTATCCTGCCATCCCATCCGATATCGCTGATCTTTACGAACTAGAATTGAGCGAAGAAGAAAAGCAGATGGACATAGTTATAGACATAGAAGAAACTATCACATTGAAAATCCAGGGGCTTAAAAACTACCGCAGTCAAGAAGATGCTCAAGAATTTGCAGAGCGCTTGTCTCAGAGAGACGATTCCACAGAGGGCTTCGCTGTCAGCCGCGAAAGCGATCACAATTGGCAAAATTCAAAAATAGTTTCTTATCTCAGATCTCTTTGATCAATCTACTCGGAATTTACCCACCGATCCCCTCCGGAGAGCGTCAACGCCAGGGCGCCAATGACGAATATAACGGCGGTTATTGCGAAAGCGGGTCCGTAGCTGCCGGTTATATCAAAGCTTTGACCTGCGATTATTGGACCTGCAAAAAATGAAATTGCATTGGTGATCGATATAACTCCAAGTATTGAACCGAAGTGATCTAGCCCGAATGTGTCCATAATTATCAGCTGGTATAAAGCGCCGAAAGCCCCTAAAAAGAACCCCATAAAAGGAACTACGAACCATATAGAAACTCCAGCTCCCGCATAAATAAGTAAAAACGCAAACACCGCCTGCCCCACCAGGTCAATTATCAGTGAAATCTTAGAACCATATCGATCTGCAAGGATCCCAAATATGAGTTTCCCTGCCATACCACACGTTGCAAATAAGCTAAGTGCAATTGCAGCTGAGACCTCTGAGATACCTTTATTGATCAAATGTGAGGATACTTGAGGTAAAAGAGCACTGTAGGTAAATGAACCGCACATCACTGATACCAGTATGGCGTAGAATCTCCTGGTGCTTAAAGCCTCCTTAAGGGTGTAGTTGGGTGATTTTGTCTCGTTTTCAAAAATCGAACCCTGTGCAATAGCTGGTGGACTTTTCACCACAAGCAGAATGTAGATCGCTACAACCAGGCCGAATAAGCCGATAGCCGTATAGCCGATTCTCCAACTGTAGGCTGATATTATCAACGCCACTGCAGGTTGTATCGCCGCGCCACCAAAATTGTTCCCCATTGCAGTTATCCCCAGGATCCTGCCTCTGTTTTTCGGGAACCACTGTCCAATTAATTTACCAATGGGAAGCATGGCCCCACCGACCATAGCGAACGATTGAATGGCGCCAAGAGCATACCAATGCCAAATATCATTCATAATCGGCCGGGCAAGATAACTAAGACCGAAAACCAACATGGAAACTGCCATGATTTTTCGCGCACCATGCCGATCAATCATGGCCCCAAAAAAAGGTGATACAAACGAACCAAGGGCAACAAGTGAGAGCGAGAGACCTATTTCAGTGCGGCTCCACCCAAATTCAGCTTCTAGAGGTCCCACAAAATGGCCAAATGAGTATTGCGATCCTCCCACCGTGACCGAATAAGCTAAAAAGCAGGCCAGGGCGATCCCCCAGCCCCTGTGAACCCGGCTCATCATTCCTGAACCAGTTGCAGATTCAGGCAAACTCTATAACTTCCAATGCTGTTTTCCCCAATACCCATTCAATTTCTTCTAATGTGTCGAACGCGGGATGATCTCGCCCTCCTGCCAACGCGTTACGATACCCTTCCCTTCCGCTGACAGGTGGATAGTCACTTCCCCACATCATGCGCCTCACTCCAAATCCCTCTTTAGCCATTTCCACCAGGGGTGGCAAGGGGCCAAAGAAATCGTGATCAAAATCTTTTTGTAGCGCACGTGGACGATTCGATATTTCTCCGAGTCCATGGATTTTTATGTACGTATTCGGAAACCGTGACAACTCCATAGCCTTCTTGAATGAGGTATACGGAGGTTCAGGCCCTTCACCATTGCCGGGGAATGAGGCACTCTGTCCCCCGCCTGCCAAGTGTTCAATAATTATGGGCATGTTCGGAAATTCCTTCACGATATCAGCAAACTTATCAGAGGCAAATTCATTCACACTGCCCATACAACTCACCAGCATCCCCAGTTCATCCACCTTTCTCCAGATCGCAAGAGGGTCATTTCCCCGAGATCTCATACTGGGCGTAAGTCTTACGCCAATTGCACCGTTTTCTCTATGTCTTTCCAGCGTTCCCAGCGAATCCAGAGCACTCAAATCTACGATGACAACGACTGCAAATCTGCCCGGAAATCTCTCTAAGCACTCAAAGAGATACGTGTGGTCATAATGCCCATGTTCAGGCCTGCCATGCTGAATCAGAACCGCTTTATCAACATCATTAAGATGCATCTGATGTACCAGCATTTCTACAGGTTCAAACCAGTTTGCCCCCGCATGAGTGTGAGTATCTACTATGATCATGGTCTACTCCATATAGGTTCTAATATTTCAGACCACCACTGCAGTATGAACAAATGTTATATTGGCGACGCTCCTCGCCTCAGACCTTTCACATTGAACGGCGCAGGAACCAGATTAGTTTATAGACAGGAGAAGAAAATGCCAAAGTTTGTATTCATGCCACCTCAGGACGACCTCAAGAGGCAATTTTCCGCCAGGCTGGCGGACACTCTTCCGGAATACGATGTTTATTCACCCGAAACTGATGAAGAGGCACTGGATCTGATACAAGACGCGGACGCAGCTATGGGATGGATACCACCTGAGGCATTAGTTAATGCGGAAAAACTTCAATGGCTTCACAATCCAGACGCAGGTCCTTTTTTCGGCTACTACTACAAAGAACTCTGCGAACACTCTTTAACGATTACAAATCCAAGAGGGATTTACTGGGATCACATCTCCCACCATATCATGATGTTCGTACTTGCTTTGTCCAGGGGCTTACCTTGGTTTGAAAGTTCACGACGACAAAGGGTTTGGGGGAAAGAAGCAAGAAAAACCCCTTACATATTTCTGGGAGATGCAACCGCTCTTATAAACGGAGTCGGGGGTATAGGCCACGAAACTGCCAGATTGTGCATCGAACTTGGAATGAAAGTTATAGGTATTGATCCGCGCCCCGAATATGAAGTACCTGGAGTGGAAATGCATGGCACCAGTCAGCTAGATTCACAGCTACCCCGTGCAGACTTCGTTATTTCAACAGTCCCGCACACCCCGGAAACAGAGCTGATGTTTAATTCAAAACGATTCAAACTTATGAAAAGCAATTCCTACTTCATTAATGTAGGCAGAGGGATGGTTTGCTCTATAGACGATCTTGCAGAAGCAATCGAGTCAGGTGAAATAGCAGGCTGCGGGCTGGACGTGTACGAGACGGAGCCTCTACCTGCCAGCCATAAGCTTTGGGGGCTTGAAAACGTTCTAATGACCCCACATGTCGCTGTCGCCGACGCTGAAAATCTTCCGGACAGGCGTTTTAAAGTTCTACTAGATAACGCACGGAAGTTCCTTAATAGTGAAGAATTGAACAATGTAGTAGACAAAGAAAACTGGTATTAGTTGAACCCATTGACCCTACATTAAATGAAGTATAAGACAAGGGAGAAATCATGACAGAGTTGAGGGTAAACAAAGTTAAACAAAGCCTCGCTGAGAGCAAAGTTGTGACCGTTCCTATGGGACCAATGAGCCCAGAGCTTATTGAGCACTTCGGTCCGCTAGGATTCGATGCTCTTTGGCTCGAAGGAGAGCATGGTCCGGTTGACTTCGATAACATACCTGACCTGACCAGAGCCTGTGACCTATGGGGAATGACTCCGATCGTAAGGGTGTACCAGAATGAGCCTGCCGTCATCTACCGAACCTTAGACCTTGGAGCGATGGGAGTTTGTGTGCCGCACATAAATACTAAATCTGAAGCGGAGGCAGTAGTACAAGCCTCCAAGTTTGCTCCAATGGGAATGAGAGGTTCATTTACAAGCAGGCAAGGTATAGGAGTGGAAAATTACTTCACAACTGCAAACGATCAAACGCTGTCGATAATACTTATCGAAGACATAATCGCAGTAAATAATCTGGACGAAATTCTAGAAGTAGAAAATATTGATATTTTTTATGTGGCCCCTGGAGATCTTGCGCAATCGATGGGTTTACCCGGCGGAGCCGGGACTCGGGAAGTTAACAAGGTAGTAGATGGAGCTTTAAGAAAAATTGGGGCTGCGGGTCGGACTCCAGGTACTCTTGCCGGCCACCAAAGTGTCCCTCATTATATTGAATTGGGAGCGAGATTCTTTTCCTTCAGCTGGCTTCCATGGCTTTCAGACGGTGCAGAGCAAATGAGGGCAGCAGTAGAGGCAGCAAGTTAACCTATCATTCTATAGATAGCATCAGGGTCTGAGCCCTAAAGTAATAGTAAGTGACACATATTGGCCATTCCTGTATATACCCACTGACCCAGTCGAACCGGGTCCATTTGCATTCAGAAACGCGATCAGACTGTCTATGTTTGTGATCTTCGTGCCACCCATGCTAACAATCACATCGCCAGAAGAAATTCCCGCATTCGCGGCTGGACCTCCCGGTGCCACCCCAGCGATAACGACGCCGTAACCCACGGGTGAGCCATAGTATCCCGCTGTTCCTTGAATGACATTTGCGTGAGGGGCCAATCCTACGTAACCAGGTCCTGCTGGCTGAGGAGCTGGTGTTGGGGATGCAGGAGATGATTGACCACTGCCTCCAGAACCTGGAGTAACAGGTCCACCCCCAGGAAAAGGTACCTGACCTGGTTGACACGCCGTCAGATCAGCCATGCCGGGCGGATAGGTATTCATCCCCGGCGGAGGGTTTGGTGGCTTGCACTGCGGCATCTGTCCTCCACCCATTCCCTGACCAGGACCGCCTTGGCCCTGACCAGGTTGAGGATCCGGACATGGCGGCAGATCAGCCATACCGGGCGGATAGGTATTCATCCCCGGCGGAGGGTTTGGTGGCTTGCACTGCGGCATTTGTCCTCCACCCATTCCTTGACCTGGACCACCCTGACCCTGGCCCGGTTGAGGATCCGGACACGGAGGCAGATCCTGTACTTCCGGTGGATGTGTTGTCATTCCGGCTGGCGGATTGGCAGGCTTGCACTGCGGCATCTGTCCTCCGCCTGGTCCCGGAAGATCCGGTGAATTGCCTGGCCCGACGCCAAGAGGATTTCCAGATGTACACGGATCCAGTTCTGACCATTGGGGAGGATAGTCGGTCATTCCCGGCGGCGGGTTCGAAGGTAGGCAATTTGGGATCTGGCCGCCAACAGGCTGACCAGGACCACCCACTGCCCCCTGCCCTCCAGCAGCTCCACCGGGTCCCTGGCCGCCACCCTGACCGTAGTTGGAAGTTTCAGGGACTCCGCTGTAGCAGAGAATAAAGTAAGGGAATCCTATGTCGCCGGAACCACTCATCTTCGTAGAGTGATAATGATAAATATCGCCTGATATGCCACGAATCGGAGAGCTTATACCGTTGCACTCATCGAGATCTCCCAGGCCCGGCACATATTCCCAGTCATCTATACCACCATAGCCATTGTTACCTTCCTTCAAACGATAGCTTGAGCGCATTTCCTGAAGATTACCGGAAACCCCATAGCCAAATGGTCCGTAAATCGGATAACCGTCGAAAGCGAATCCGATAACAGGCGATGGTTCATCTGACCGAACCAGATCCATCATCCAGTCAATCCAATTCTTGCCCTGTTCTTCTGGATGCCAATGAACACAGTTACCGTCGAAGTGATAGTGAAAAACAGTGCCAGCTGAATGGGCTCCACATAGCCCCAGTACAATCTGCTGACGGTCTTCCTCATAATACCCATGGTGGAAGGCTACGGCGTCACCACCAGGACCGTCCTCCGGACCGAAAAACGGCACACCGTTCACAGATACAGCCACGGCTCCTCTTTCCGGGGCGTAAGCGACTGATTGCGCATTCTGGGGGGAGAGGGGTATTTTCCACTCGTAATCAATCTCAGCAGCGCAGCATCCCAGGGTCGACTCGTAATCGTGATTAGGTATGCCGTTACTCGTCACAACAGCGAATTCATCAGTGTATTCAACCTCTACCACACATCGGTTGTTTTCACTCTGGTTGGTGGTCAGATCGTCGACTCCCGGGGCACTCCCATTAGTACATAACCAAACATTACGCATATACTCCGGCACCCCATCAGGTAAAGAGTCCTTTGTGTCCAATTCAGCGACAGGTGTAGGAGTTGCTGTTGGGGCAGGAGTTGCTGTTGGAGGCGATGATGCTGGAGCTGATGCAATCACAATACTCTGGGTGGAGGTAGTAGGCGGAACTGGCGTGGACACTACCGATGGAATTGATGTAGCGGTCAGTGTAGGAGTCGGAGGGTTGGTAGGAGTTGGGGTAGATGACAGTAGCCCCACCGGAGAAGAAGTTGAAACTAAATTTGGCGTTACTGTTGGGAGTTCAACAGCTATTTTTGTTGGCAATGGCGTCAAAGTGGAAGTCGCTGTTTGGGTTAGTAGCTTTACAGAAGTCTGAAGTGAATCATTTCCGGGAGTAGAAGTGTTGGTGGGCACTGATGTGTAAGTAGGTGAGGGCATAGGAATGCTGGTGGGCATCGGGGTGTAAGTAGGTGAGGACGTAGGAGTGCTGGTGGGCATCGGCGTGTAAGTAGGTGAGGACGTAGGAGTGCTGGTGGGCGCTGATGTGTAAGTAGGTGAGGGCGTAGGAGTGCTGACGGGCACTGATGTGTAAGTAGGTGAGGGTGCCGGAGTGTTAAAAGAGGCAGGGTTTTCGGGAAGGGCGAAACTAACCATCCGAGAAAACCTGTCGACCCTGAAATTGTGGGATCCATAACCGACCGTAGCACGGAAATCTACAGACACTGTCTCGCCGGCCGGAATAGTTACTGTCTGTGAAGAATGTACTTGCGAATCGATCCACAGGCTTAAGGATCTGTCGACGGGGTAGGATCCAGTATTCTCAACTTCGGCCAATGCAGACATATAAGCACCTCCGGACACTGCTGCCGTCGCAAACACCACATCCGATACCGGAACAGGAGGTTTTACCGAGGGTGAGCCGGAAATTGACCATTCGGAAAACCCAGACACTGGAACAGAGTAATGAATATGAGTTTCATCTTCATTCAGATACTTTGCCGTAACGGGTTGCCATGATCCGATACTTTCACTGAATCTGCTAAATTCCACTGACCACCTATGTAGACCCATTCCTTCCAACCAGCTCTTTTCTACATTAAAGGCCACTCTAGCAACCATCACATCATCGTTATCAAAGTCAGCCGGATTCAATTTCACGTAGCTGTGGACGGTGCGCCCTTCTCGTGAGTCGCGCACATCAGGTTCCAGTCTCGAAATCTCGATTCCGGCATCCTCTGGCGCCTGATCAAATCGGGTCAGGATTCCCGAAATTGGTACACTGTCATCAGAGGGAAGGGAGGCCTTCCACTCAGGTCCAGCCAAAATATCTCCTCCAGCCTCGGGTACGACCTCTGGCATCCAAGCATCAGACGATATTCGCTCCCCCAACAAAGACAAGGCCACAGGGTCAAAAAAGGTGCCACTGACTAAAGCTTTCGCCGTAGCAGCCGGGTCCAGCGCCGAACTGCGAACCAGTGCATTGCTGACTGAACCAGGGTCAACCTTGAGCGATGCTGCGATGGCCGCCCCCGTTACTTCAGGAGCACTAGCGGCAGCCATGGCGAACGCTGCGCCTGTCTTTTGAGAATTTGTAATCGCACAATCGGCAAGCGCTGCTCCCAACGCTTCTGAATCCTCTTGTGCACCTACTATTATTATGTCAGCCGCGGTCTTGGTATCTTTATCCATGACCAAAGATACGATTTTGCCGACAGCTCTCGTGTTATATCTGGCAGCCGAAGCAAGAGCAATCCCCATCGATGATGTGTCCTTTCGAGCTGCCTCAAGTACTACATCTCCGAATGACGTGGAGTCTTTAGGATCTACAGCCACAATTATTTTGGCTACAGATTCGGCGTCCTGCCTTGCAGCAGATGCAAGGGCAGAAGCTGCGGCCGGCATATTTTTTCTTGAAGCAGCGACTATGCCAAGTCCCGTTTCACCCGAATTCGTATTTGCAGCTTTAACAAGGTCATCCCCGGCTTTTTCAGAATCTGCGACAGCTTTAGCCAGCCAGCTATCTTGAGAAAATTCCGCTGGCGAAACCGCTGTTTTATTGAAAATGCCGCAAGATAGGCCAAAGGCACAGACCACTGCCACAATAGCTAGGCAGGTATTTTTCCCGAACCCAACGACAGTTAGTGTCAACTACCAACTCCTCCCCCTTTCAAACCCGTTGAAGCATTTACGGAACGTCGGTCCATTTATCTATCTGGGCGTTCCCTCAATGCATATCCAGATTAACATTGTTCTCTCTTACGATCCTGTGAATTCTCTAAGAACCCGAAAATATGTTCCGGAAAAGAGTTCGTAGGTTTCCAAAGAGCACTCCGAGACACAAAAATCCGTAGCCACAAAAAATCCAATTTCATAAGTTATCGGAATAGGTAACTCTCTATGAAATCTTCAGTTCACACAATTGGCGAGCTTATTCCTGTATCTTCTTCGGCACGAAATGGTCCCACATACGCGATGCAAGTGCCAGACTTATATCAATGTCCTGCTTCAGCAAATAACGTTGCGATACGAGTTCCTCAGCCTCCACTCTCACTTTAGCCAGGTAATCTCGGCGATCTAAATATCTCTCTTCGATAGATGGCCGGATGTCGCCTACCTCTCTCCTCCGACGTTCGGTAAAGTAAAACGGTATCGTTCCGCCAGCATACATAAGTAATTGGGATTCCCCTCCGATATCTGAATGCCGAAGAGTCCAACCTGTGTGAGTGGCAAGAGGAACGGAGATTTCAGGAGCGACTATTCCCGCTATTTCATTCCCATCCGCATTCACTGACGGCACGAGCCCTCCATATGCGCCACCTATCTCAGGGGGAAGCATCGACGGATGTTCGTTGCCATCTTCAGGCAGAAATCCTCTGCGCCTTGGTATAGCGTGCCTTTCAGGATAATGAGCCCCAGGAATCTCGCTAAACAAATCAACGAGTCTTGACGGGTGTATTAGTGTGCCATCGTCTATCCTAGGATGGCTCGATGACGGTGGTTCTATACCCTTGCGAACCCAATTATCCAAATTGACGAGGCATCCCCTCAGGAAAGGTGAGTAATCTATTACGCTGCGCATATTTTGGGACTTCTCTAAGTCGGATCCAGCTATTACTATGCCGTTATCAGTGGGCGGCCAAATGCCCAACCCGTGCTCGGTACCTGCAAAGTGATACACGCGAGTGTTATCACCTTGCTCAATATCCCTTTTACCATCCGGATCCGTATGGATGAGTGAAGCATCTCCTCTGTGGTACTCAGCCGATGTGTTCGTGTATATAACCTTGAGAGGGCATTTACGCTCGTCGAATCTGCTATGAAGAGAACCGGTCTCTTCAGTTTCCGGGTCTGTCTGGGATACCGACGCAAATGGGAATAATTGATGCATCGTGTTGTTTCGGTCTTTTGAATTTTGACCAAAGCGTTGGTTGAACTCGCCCCTGTTCCCCCCAGCCACATTGGCAATAATTCCATCCAACGTCTCTCTCCCTTGCTCATCAAGGTTGAAGTCGTTATACACGAAGGTCCGAAGTAATCTACCTGTTTGTGATCTCCCGTAGGCATAGGCATACTCTATCCCTCCAACCGGTGAAGTAACGTCGTCGCTACCATGCTTGACCCAGGAGACACAATCTCTCAGCGCTGCAAAGCTCAAGCCTATAATCGGAGCCCCCCCAGTCGTATAAATAACTTGGTAGAGCCTCCCTTTTTCAAAACCCTTCTTCGAACAAATATAAGATGGATCAGCATGGTAGGTACCGTCGTCACCTATCCTTCCAAATCTCCAATCATCTCGAGGCATTGTTTCCGGATTACCGTCCGGCATATCCCTTATCTCTACCAATGCCTCGGATTCGTACATATCCGCTGCCTCATATGGTTTGTGATTCTTGTCGGAGAGCAAAAAGTTTTTCGTGTCCTCCGGAGACTGTAACTGCATATAAACCTTGCCACTAAGCCTAGCCCCAGAGGGGTTTAACGCCTCAGGACCGGTCATAGTAATCAGGGCGTTTTGAGGAGGGGCATCCACTTGCCAACCACAAGCCACAATCACATAACCCATCTCCATCAGAAATCCGTCACCCAGATCGACTTCAGCGTCAATAGGAGTGCTGTTTTCGATTTGAAGTCGCAGAGCCCTGTTGAAATTTGGAAGGGCAACTCTGTTACCTCTATTGACCACATCGAGCACCATCCTGCCGGATATTTTGGAAAGATCTATAGGCCTTATGATTGAAACATCTGAGGAGAATTCAACCCTGGATTGTGAGTTTCGCGGGGCGCGTTTCACATCTGTTATCCCTGCGTTTGCTGTGTGCTCGGGATCGACAGCAAATTTGAGTACCCCTCGTACCTCCTCATATGGGCCAACATCACCAAATGACTTCCCATCCGCGAGAGTCTTACGGAAAACAGTTTCGAATTCAATAACTGGCATTTCTAGTTCTCTTTTCTATGTGAGTTATTTGCATTTTTTAAAATCCCCCCTTGATAGGCAGATCGGTACTCCTAGAGAATACATTTTAGACAAACTTGAGATTCTGGAGAAAAACATGCCGAAGTTCGCAACATTTGGCGAAACCATGGTGCAGTATAACGCTAAGTATCTTGGCCCATACAATCCGAAAGGCGATCACATTTTA